>CAMHDT010000030.1 GCA_946183985.1 uncultured Prevotella sp. | reverse complement strand
GCAAGACATTCGTCACGAGTATGCTGATGGCATGCTGTCAGAGTCGCGATGTGTTCGGTCATCCCGTCACCGTGAGCAGTCTGCTGGAACAGCGTGCCGCCCTGGCCGCCTGCTACCAGAGCAAGAATGCCAAGTTCTTCTCGCCCCAGGCCGTCCGCCACATCGTTGAGTACCTCGGCGAGCCATAGAAAAGTGGCGCTCATTGAAAAAACAGGGCGGTTCGCTGAATTTGTTTGGCAGGCAGGCGTTTCCTGTCTATCTTTGCGTCAAAATATAAACAAATTATCTTTGCGTCAAAATATAAACAAATGATATGAATATGAAGAAAACAATGATTTGGGCCATGCTGGCGATAGGCATCGCAGCCATGACGGGATGCTCGGCAGACGATCCGTTTGAGGAATGGGGGAATGACGACAGTGGGGACACGGGGACTTCAACTGCGGGCACTAGTCCGGCCACGACAGGCAGTCTGGCTACATTTGACATAGCCATCGACAAGACGACCGAAGAGCCGACAGAGAGCACAGAGGCGTATTACCCCGACGAGGAGGATGCACTGGAGAACAACGAGTTTACCACGGAGGTGACAATCGATTTGTCGAACCCCGTGGCGAAGACGGAGAACGGCGTGGAGGTGACGGTGAGCGGCGGTCACGTGACGGCCAACCACGGCTCGGAGAAGAAGGTGTGCTATGTGGTGAGCGGCACGACCGCCAACGGCTCGCTGACCATCCTTGGCGAGAAGAAGTATGCCGTGAAACTCAACGGCGTGAGCATTACCAACCCCGACTCGGCGGCGCTGAACCTGCTGAGCGGCAAGCGGGCCTTCATCATCCTGGCTGAGGGCACCACCAACACGCTGACCGATGGCACGGGCGGCGGTCACAAGGGCGCGCTCTACTGCAAGGGCAAACTGCTGTTCAACGGCAGCGGACTGCTGAGCGTGACGGGCAACACGAACAACGGTATCCACTCGGCCGACTATATCGTGTTCAACAAGGGCAACAACATCTATGTCCGCTCAACCGCCAACCACGGTATCAAGGCCAACGACGGCATCTTTATTAATGGCGGCATCCTGAACGTAGAGGTGACGGCGGCAGCAGCCAAGGGCATCAACTGCGAAAGCAACATTGTTGTAAATGGCGGGCGCACCACCGTAGTGACCACCGGTGGCGGCACCTACGACACGGACGACCAGGAGGCGAAGGGTGCGGCAGGCATCAAGGCCGACTCGACGCTGACCGTGAACGGCGGTGAACTGTGGCTGAAGAGCACAGGCTCGGGTGGCAAGGGCATCAACGTGGATATGCAGGCTACGTTCAATGGCGGCAGCGTCTATGTGGTCACCACGGGCAGCCAGTATAAGAGCAATAATGACACCGCATCGCCCAAGGGCATCAAGGCCGACGGCAATATCACCGTCAACGGCGGAAGGATATGGGTGCGCACCAGCGGCACTAACGGCGAGGGTATCGAGACCAAGAGTGTGCTGACCGTCACAGGCGGCGAGGTGGCCTCGTATGCCTACGACGATGCCATCAACTCGAAGGGCGACATGACCGTCAGCGGCGGCTATGTCTATGCCCAGGGCCAGCACAACGACGGGCTGGATGCCAACGGCAACTGCTACATCAAGGGCGGCACCATCTATGCCATCTGCAGCGGACAGCCCGAGGTGGCCATCGACGCCAATACCGAGGGCGGCAAGAAACTCTACCTCACGGGCGGCACCGTCGTCGCCCTTGGCGGACTGGAGAGCGGCTCTCAACTCTCGCAGTCGTGCTATCAGGCTTCGTGGTCGTCCAACACATGGTATGCGCTGACCGTAGGCAGCAGCACCTTCTCGTTCAAAACCCCGTCGAGCGGCGGCTCCGGCCTCGTGGTCAGCGGTGCCTCGCAGCCCGCACTCCAGTCGGGCGTCAGCGTCACGGGTGGCTCATCCTGCTTCGGTGGCCTTGGCATCACGGGCGGCACCGTCAGCGGTGGCAGCAGCGTCAGCCTCTCGTCCTATACGGGCGGCAGCGGCATGGGGGGTGGCCCGGGCGGTGGCGGCCCCGGTTGGCACTAAGACAATATTTCACTGATTTGTACGTTATAAAGGTTATAGGTTAGTGGTTATAGGTTAGTGGTTATAGGTTAGTGGTTATAGGTTAGAGGTTAGAGGTTAGAGGTTAGAGGTTAGAGGTTAGTGGTTAGAGGTATGTTAGATAAACGCAGAATAATGCAGAATCGCCAGGAGAATATCATCTACTTGACAGTGTGGGGCTTGCTGTTTGCGGCCCCTCTGCTGAGCCTGTATGTGCGGACGGTGAACGATGCGACGGTCGTGTTCGACTGGTCGGAGGTGTTCGTCGTCTGGCGCAAGTTCGCCGTCTATCTTGTGCTGTTTCTTGTGCATAACTTCCTGCTGGCGCCGCTGCTGGTGCATGGGCACAAGCGCGTGGCCTATTTCTCCATCGTGGCTGTGGTCGTTGCGGTGTTCACCGTCTACCAGTGCAACAGCCGACCCGAAAAGATTCACCCCCGGCCCCTCCCTGCGAGGGAAGGGATTGAATACCCTCATGACAGAATGGATTGGGAGGAAGTAATTACTCCCCCCCCTCACAGGGAGGGGCCGGGGGCGGGTCTTCCGCCGCCCATCGTTGGCGAGCGCGATATCATGGCCGTGGTGGTGCTCATCCTGATGCTGGGTGCCAACCTTGGTATCAAGGGCTATTTCCGCAGTCGCAACGACCGCAAACGGCTGGCCGAACTGGAGCATGAGAACCTGGAGCAGCAACTGGAGTACCTGCGCTACCAGATCAACCCGCACTTCTTCATGAACACGCTCAACAACATCCACGCCCTCGTGGATATTGACCCGGAGAAGGCGAAGGACACCATTCTGGAACTGTCGAAGATGATGCGGTTTGTGCTCTACGAGGGCAACAAGCAGGGCGTGCCGCTCTCTCGCGAGATGGACTTTATCCGCCACTACGTCACGCTGATGCAGTTGCGCTATACCGACAAGGTGCGCATCACGCTCGACCTGCCCGCTGAGATGCCCGACCGCCAGATACCGCCGCTGATTCTCATCACCTTCATCGAGAATGCCTTCAAGCACGGCGTCTCCTATCAGCGCGAGTCGTTTATAGAGGTCAAGGTTGGCTTGGAGAAAGAACTGCTGACTTTTGAGTGCCGTAACTCCAAGGCCGACAAGCCAAATGAGATGAAGGGTGGCGTGGGCCTTGCCAATGTTCGCAAGCGTCTCGGTCTGCTCTATGGCAATCGCTACGCTCTCTGCATCAACAATGATGCCGATGTGTATTCTGTTGAACTAAACATTCCATTGTCATGATACGTTGTCTAGCCATTGATGATGAGCCGTTGGCGCTCAAACAACTCGTCACCTATATCAGTAAGGTGCCGTTTCTCGAACTGGCCGCCCAGTGCCAGAGTGCCTTAGAGGCGCGTGCGTTCTTAGAGAACGATACGGTGGATGCCATCTTCTGCGATATCAACATGCCCGACCTCAACGGCATGGACTTTGTGAAGTCGCTCGCCGTGCCGCCCCTCGTGGTGTTTACCACCGCCTACTCGGAGTATGCCGTCGAGGGCTTCCGCGTCAATGCCGTCGACTACCTGCTGAAACCCTTCGGTCTGCAGGACTTTCAGAGGGCGGCAAATAGAATTAAGGAGTTAAAGGAGTTAGAGAAGTTAAAGGAGTTAGAGGAGTTAAAGGAGTTAGAGAAGTTAAAGGAGTTAGAGAATAATGGTTCTGCGGCCAACAGTACTCCCGCTGTTGAGGACTCTACACTATTTCTGAAGACCGACTACCGCATCGTCAAGGTCAGCATCCCCGACATCCGCTATGTTGAGGCCATGAGTGAATACCTGAAGGTATGGATAGAGGGAGAGGCGAAACCCATCATCACCCTCCTGTCGATGAAGAAGATGGAGGAGCGCCTGCCCGACTACTTCATGCGCATCCACCGCTCCTACATCGTCAACCTCACTAAAATCCAGGAGGTGAACAAGAACCGCGTCATCATGGATAAAAACACTTACCTCCCCATCGGCGACCTGTATAAAGAAGCCTTCCAAGCCTACCTGAACACCAGATTCCTGGGGAAATAGCGCATTATTTCTCACGCTTGGCAAAAATAATTATCAATTATCAATTGTCAATTATCAATTATTTTATACTACCTTTGACCTGTCGGTCTTAGGTAGGCTGCACCTCGAAAATGAAAATAAAATTGGCATTTTATTTTGCATTTTGCTCGGTTTGCACTACCTTTGCAGGAGAATATGGAACAGAATCTACTGAATGAGGTGCTACAGAGAAATGTAGCCATGTTGTCGAAGATGTCGGAGCGCGAGCGCAGCATGATGCCGGCAGGTACGGCTCCGCTGCCAAGCGTGGAGGAGGTGAGGCGCATTGTGAGCCTGTGTAAGGATATTATCTTTACTGATTACTTCCACAAGCGGCAGAGCGACGAGCAGATGCGCTCGTACCACATTGGCGTGAGCATGGATGAACTGTATGGTCTGCTGCGCCGGCAGATAGCACGCGGCCTGCAGTTTTGTGAGGAATGCAACGAGGATGATGTGCTTGGTGCGGCCGAGAACCTTGCCCTGAAGTTTATTGACCAGTTGCCAGAGGTGAAACGGCTGCTGTATACGGATGTGGAGGCCATGTTCCAGAGCGATCCTGCTGCCACCAACTATGGCGAGGTGATTTATTGCTATCCGGTGATGAACACGATGACGCACTACAGGCTGGCCCACGTGCTGCACCAGATGCAGGTGCCTGTGCTGCCGCGCATCATTACAGAGCAGGCGCATTCAAAAACGGGCATCGACATTCATCCGGGTGCACAGATAGGCGAGTATTTTGCCATTGACCATGGCACGGGCGTGGTAATTGGCGAGACGGCCATCATTGGCAGTCATGTGACGCTGTATCAGGGTGTGACCTTGGGTGCCAAGAGTTTCCGCTACGACGAGAACGGCAACATGCTCAACATTCCGCGCCATCCTATCATAGAGGACTACGTGACGGTCTATTCCAATGCCTCTATCCTGGGGCGCATCACCATTGGTCACCATTCGGTGATTGGCGGCAACATCTGGGTTACAAACGACGTACCGCCTCACTCTCGCATACAGCAGAGCAAGGCGGTAGATATGTCGTTCCAGGGTGGACTGGGAATATAGACTATTCCATATTCTTCATCTTTTCTGCGAAGATGCCGCTGGCAATGCTCACGGCATCGGCCTCACCCGAATACTGACGGGCCTCTTCGGTACGGTCGAGAATCAGCACATCGCTGGCAGGCTGACCGTCGGCATCGTCAAAGGAGGTAGCCTGACGCGACCAGTAAAAGTTCTGATTTGAGAAATCACCGTAGTGCTTGGAACCGCTGGTATAACCGCCGTAATAGTCCCAGTCGGCATATGAGGAGTTCTCGAGGCTGAACTTGATGCGGCGGTTGCTGCCGTCGTAGATATAGCCCCGGAAATAGGTGGAACTGAGCGCATAGTCGATGATATAGATGGGATTCCATTTCGAATCATCGTAGATGAGCGTAATCTCGCCGTCGACAATAAACCATTTGAAGGTGCAGTAGGCATAGTCGCTGTGTGGCGAGCGGGTGTTATAGTCCAGTTCCACACCGCGTCCGCTGGTGTACCATTCGTCTTTCGACGAGAAGCGCATCACCGTGGCATATTCACTGCCGCTGATGCCCCAGCGGTCTTGGTAGTAGGCACCGATATAGCCCTGCCAGTCGCGGTTGCGCAGGGTGCTGGCCAGATACTGGTCGTCTTCCTCGCAACTGGTGAACACGGTCATTGCCATCATGGCAACAACCAGCATTTGCATGTAAACGTAAATCTTTTTCATAAGCGTATTCTTTGTTGAAGTTATATTCTTGCAGCAAAGGTAAGCATTTTTATTGATACGGCAAGGGGTTTTCCCCTATTTTTGTGTAGGGGTTTTCCTAACGGCCTGTGCTTGGCCGGTTGAAATGACGGCCATATTTCCTGATGGTCCATGCGGCAAACGGCGACAGGAGGCTGAGGGCCAGGGCTGTCAGGAACGTGGTGTAATAGTCGGTAAGGAGCAGGGCGCTGGCGGTGAGGCATGAAAGCAACAGCGACAGGGCCATGACCGACTTGGCTGTTTCGCGGTGCGACACATGGCCGAGAATTTGCAGATAGGCGGCAAAGCCGAAACCGTAGGCCAGTTGGTCGGCCAGCACACAGATGCTGATGACGGCCAGATCCGTGGGTTGCCATAATCCCAGACCTGTATATATCAGTGCTGGCACCAGCATGGTCAGTGACATGAGCCATAGGCATGATGACGGGCCCCAGCGGCTGATGAGGCTCTTGCCCCATAGTCCTCCCACGGTGAGTCCTACGATGCCCACTGTGCCCATGACGAATCCAAACTCCTGCGGCGACAGTCCCAGTCCGCCTTGGCGTGTGGCGTCGATGAGAAACAGCACCGAGGCCTTGCCAACGATGCCTTGCGCAAAAGGATAGAAGAAGAGGAAGACGACGGCTGAGCCGAGCGCGAGCGGCGACGGCATTTCGGCATCTGCAGGCTCTGTGTCGATTTCTGTTCGCATGGGCAGTTTGGCCCAATGCCAGAAGAACAGCAGCAGCAACAGCCCCGCTGCCAGGTAGAACATGACTTGCCAGGAGTAATACAGGTCGTTGCGATAGAGCACTTGCAGGTTGCCTGCCGCCATGACCAGCATGCCCTGGCCTATGGCCACAGCAAACTTGCGCGACAGTTCACGGACGGTGCTTAGGTGCGACGGCGTGTTGCCCTGGCGAAAGAATCCGTCGGCCGCCACATTGTGTATGGCCGTGAGCAGGGCGGTGAGATATAGCAGGGCGATGGTGGCGACCATGCTCCTGAGCAAGAATGCGATGGCTGCAAAGGTGGCGGCCAGCAGAAACTGTGTGATGATAATCCACCACCGGTAACTCATGGCGCGGTCGATATATGGCTTCCACCAGCATTTGAGCATCCAGGGCAAATGGCAGAAAGCCACGAAACAGCAGGTTGCTGCCGCCGACAGTCCCAACTGGCGCAACAGCACCAGTGAGATGAGTGTCACGATGACATAGGATACCCCCTTGGTGAAAAACAAGGAGGGAACCCATGCGGCTTTACTGCTGTGTCTGCTCATTAGTCTTCCTGTTTCTTTTTCTTTCCAAACTCCGGGTCAATCTTCAGGAAAGCACAGATGGCGAACGTGGCCAGGCAGCAGATGATGGTCCACACAAAGAAGTGGCGGTAGCCTATCGTCTCTTCCAGCCAGCCGGCCATCATGCCTGGCAGCATCATGCCCAGTGCCATGAAGCCTGTGCACATGGCATAGTGGGCTGTCTTGTGCTCGCCTTCAGAGAAGTAGATGAGGTAGAGCATATAGGCAGTGAAACCGAAGCCATAGCCAAACTGCTCAATGAAAATGCAGGTGTTGACGATGCCCAAGCCCTGTGGCTGGACATAACTCAGATAGACATAGACCAGGTCGGGCAGGGTGATGGCCAGCACCATGGGCCACAGCCAGCGTTTCAGACCGCCTCGTGCTGCTGCAAAGCCGCCCAGGATGCCGCCCACGGTAAGGCCGATGATGCCCACCGTGCCATAGACGAATCCCACCTGTCCGGTTGTCAATCCAAGCCCGCCTTTGTCGATGGGGTCGAGCATGAAGGGATTGATGAGTTTCACCAGTTGTGCCTCAGGCAAGCGGTAGAGCAGCATGAAAAGAATGGCCACCAGTGCATGCTTCTTGGTGAAGAAGGTCCGGAAGGTGTTGAAGAAAGAGGTGACGGGTGTGCGGTCGGTGGATGCTGACTGAGCACCGTCGGATGCAGGCCGTGGCAGGATGAACTGATGATAGATGGCTGCCAGGAAGAAAAAGACCGACAGCGCCGCAAACACCACGAGCCATGCAAAGGGAATGTTGCCCGACAGACCTTCAAACACGGCATGGCTCTTGTCCTGCAGTTTGGGGTCTATATTGATAAGCGTCAGCGCAGGCTTGTCCCAGTTGTTGCTGTTGAACTCGAAGCGGGTGGCACTTTGGTCTATGCTGATGCTCTGATCGCCTTCCTTGAACGACAGGTTCAGCACCACAGACTCGTCTGTGGCGGGGGCTTGCGTCAGGGTGATGCCCACCAGTTGCTGCCGTTTTTGCATGGCAGCCGACTGCCGGGGCTCCTCGCCGAAGGTGTCGCGGATCCAGCGGGTAAATGCGCCGGTGGTGGTGTCTTTGGCCTCTGCCGTCTGCTTCTCCTCTGCGATGAAACCGTTCATCACGTTCTGTTGCTTCATATATTCGGTCAGAGAGAGCGTGCTGTCGGCCGATTCCATAGGCGTAAACACGAAGTGCTGGGCGTCGGTGGCGTCAGAGACATTGCTGACTGTGATGGTGGCGGGCGTTACATCAATCTGCAGGCGGGCTGGCTCCAGTCCGCTGTTGATCTCGATGAGACCTGCCAGAATGACCAGCAGCCCCTGGCCTGCCACGGTGGCTATGCGATAGAACGTGCTGCGTATGCCCACATAGAACGACTGCTCATGGGCGTCGAGGGCATGCATATAATAGCCGTCGGCAGCAATGTCGTGTGTGGCCGAGGTGAAGGCTACAAGCCAGAATGCGGCCAGTGACAGTTGGAAGAACAATGATGTGGGTAGCGACAGGGCTATGCACGCAAAGGCAATGGCAATGGCCCACTGCATGGCCACGGTCCACCAGCGCTTGGTTTTCACAATATCGACAAACGGGCTCCAGAAAGGCTTGATGACCCATGGCAGGTAGAGCCAGCCTGTGTAGAGGGCAATGTCGGTGTTGGATATGCCCAGGCGTTTATACATAATGGTGGAAATGGTCATCACGGCCACGTATGGCAGCGCCTCTGCCATATAAAGCGTGGGAATCCATGACCAGGGATTTCTTTTCGTCTTCATGTTTGATAATCAGTAAATATGTTTAATCTCCGCACCTTTATAATAATGAAGGAGAATGTCTTTGTAACTATAGCCTTGCTCGCCCATCACGGCAGCGCCAATCTGGCAGAGGCCTACGCCGTGGCCCCAGCCGTGACCCTTGATGATGAAGTGCTGTCCACGCTTCTCCACATCGAAGGCACTGCTGTAGAGATGGGTCTCGCTGAGTGCGCGGCGAATTTCCAGTTCCTTGCCAATGGTGAAGGAGCGCTTGGTGCCTACTATTTTCAGGCGCCAGATGCGGCCGCTCTTGCCACGGTCTAAGGGTATGAGGTCGACAATGTCGCCAAAATCGAGTTTCGTCTTACGGTTGATAAGTTCCGTGAGTTCCTCCTGGGTGTATTCCACCGTCCATTCATGGAAGTCGGGCGTTTCCTGGTCATAGTCGTTCAGCACCTGTTGCAGGATGTGCTTGTCGTGGGTATCGCACCACGGACATTCTACGCTTTGCAGGTAAGGCTTCGGACTGTCTTCCCAGCAATACTGATATTCCTCGGTGCGGCCTCCGCAGCATTTGGAAAAACGGGTGTCGCACAGTTCATCATCGTAGGTGAGAACTTGTCCGCGTGTGGCTTTGATGGCTTCTGCCACGGCAGGCGATGAGGCGCGGGTGATGCCCTGATAACGCTGGCAGTGGTCGTCGGCACAGACATCGAAGAGCGTGTGGTCTTCGCGGTCATACCAGCGCAGCATCTCATCTTCTTTCTTCACGAACGAGAAGAAGCCGTTGCTCTTTTCGCCACCGTTCAGTTCCTTGTCTCTTTTCTTCTTCTGATAGAGGAGCCATGAGCGTGAGATGACGGCATGGGCCTTGAGCAGTTCGGGCGACGAGGTGGCACTCATCTCACTTGAGATGACACTTTCCAGATATTGCTCTACGGGCAGTTCGTTGATGGCAACGACCTTGTCGGCCTCGACCACCAGTCGGAGTGTGCCCCGGAATGTCTGTGATTCCTGCCGTTCCCAGTGGAATCCCACACCGATGGTCACATCGTGGAGTGTGAACGATGGCTCGTCGCCGCCATTGGCCTGAGGCTGGAAGCGCAGTTCGCGATACTGCTGGCCGCGCCATAGCAGACCGCCGTCGGCCATTTCCACGGTTTGCATGCCCGTGATGTTCTCACCTTTAGCCGTATAGTTTCCGTTGAGGGCGAATACCACCTTCTGCCCGCTGACGATGCCTACAGTGACATTGGGCTCGGTCATGTTGTCGTTGCCCTGCTGGCTGTTGAGTATGGCCTGCTGCAGGCGTTCCATCAATGCCTCAAACTCTTTGTCGGTCATGGAACATTCTTTTAAGATGGCAGTAGCCGATTCATAGGTGATGCGGTTGAAGTCGTCGCTGCGTGGCGTGATGATCAGACCGCTCATGTCGAGTGCACCTGGGCTGACGAGCAATTGCTCATCGCCCGTCTTGAAGTAGCAGTCGGGACGATGCTTGCCGCGTGGGAACACCACCGACAGGTACTCGTCGTCATAGTGCCATGACACGATATTGAGCATGGGCTCTGTCTGTTCGGCTGTCTTCGGCAGGGTGCGATAGAGCATGGTAAACATCCGTTCGCTGTCGCGTTGGCTGTGGGCCCTGATGACCAGTGCTGCGCAGGGATAGTCTTCGATGACCGAGAGCGTGGCATCGTCGCGTCGTGCCACCTCCTTCAGGTTCCTAGCCAGGCGTGGCCATTCTTTCTGCAATGGCAGAATGCCTGTGGTGCCAGCCTGCAGGTGGGCATGGTCGGGAGCCGAAGCGCCGCAAAGCGGTCCGTTGTAGAACACGGTGAGTTGCGGATAGTGTGTCAGCAGTTTCATCATCTCGCCATACATGCCTCGTATCAGTTGTGGCTGATGCTTGCGTGCAGGAATGGTGAAATGCATGGGCAGGATGGGGTAGGGGTTGACCAGCAGGTCGTAGTCGCCGTCCTGCACCTTGGTCAGTTGCTCGTCGGGCCGATTGTCTTTACAGAGGAAACAGGGGCGTGCGGCCACGGCTTCCTTGCTGATGGCGGCTCCTGTGGAACGGATGCGGGCAGGGTTGAATTGTGCCACGAAGGTGATGGATGCGAGGTCGGGCTGTTGCGAGGCCAGTTCGCGTGTCTGCACATGGCTCAGTTCCCGATAGCGCTGACGGGTTTCCGGCCACAGACGCAACTGCCTGTCGTAGAAGCGGTCTAATGGCGAGCAGAGCACAGCAGGCTGCTCGCTGTTTTGCTGTTGGCGTGCCTTGATTTCAATGGTGCGCAGACGGTCTTTATAAAGGTTGTTGGCATTGATGCGGTCAATGCTGAGGGCAGCATCGCTGTTGCCTCCCCATCGGCGGCACAGATACAGTTCGTCGTAGATGCGTCCTATGCGGTAGTTGCGTGAGAACCACAGTCCCATGGCATAGTCTTCGCCATAACTGGTGTTGGGCAACTGCACCTGGCGCAGCAGGGGCGTGAAAAAGGCACGCGGCGCTCCCAGCCCGTTGATGCGCAGGGCATTGTTGGGCCCATTCTCGTCGGTCCACTCTTTGTGGGCGATGAGGCCGGGTGGCAGCGTGTTGAGGTCAAAGTCGCACATGCGATAGGAACCGATGACCATGGCAGCACCCTGTTTGCGGAACGTGTCGACAATGCACTGTAGGGTGTTGGGCGAACTATAGAGGTCGTCGCTGTCCAGTTGAACGGCAAAGCGTCCGCAGCGTGTGTCGTTGATGGCCATGTTCCAGCATCCGCCTATGCCCAGGTCTGTCCTGTCGGGGATGATATGTATAAGATGATTGTCGGCAATGGCCAACTGTTCCAGGATGGCGGTAGTGCCATCGGTGGAGTGGTTGTCTACAACAATGACATTATATGGGAAGGTGGTCTTCTGCTCCAAAGCGCTTTTTACGGCATCGGCTATGGTCTTCTCGCGATTATAGACGGGAATGATGACCGATGCTTCGTATTCAAATGGCTGCTCATTGAAGTCCACTGGCTGCAGACTGGCCGTGTTGACCATTGCACCGATGAGTTGCAGATGGCGTGTGGCCACCTGCTCCATCTCAATTTGTACCTCGCGGTTGGCGGGATTGACATAATCAAACTGTTTCTCGCCAGAAAGTCGTGTGTCGAGTTCCACCTCGGTGTAGAGCAATTCGTTGAGGTGGAGCAACTCGCCCTGGCGACTCAGGAACAGCCGTAGGTCGTAAAGGGCGGCATAGGCATGATTGGTGGTGGTGTTTTCACGGGCCCATTGCCGTAACTGCTCACCGCGTACCAACCACAGGGCACCGAAGTCAAAGTCGTCGCGAATGGAACCGGATTGATAGTCGATGGTGGGATGCTTGGTGCGCTGTCCGCCGAGTGTGCCGTTGTCTGCGTCCCAATGGTCGGCATAGACCATCATGGCACCGCAGTCGTCGGCAGCCTGAACCATACGCTCCAATGCTCCATTGCACAGGTCGATGGCGGTGGCCTTTACAACGAGTGCCACAAACGGGGCTTTTGTTTGACTGGCCACCTGTCTGAGGGCCTCGCTTGAGCGCAGGCTGTCTACAATGTTGATGCTCTGTACGATGGTCGTTGCCTGCAACTGCTGAATGAGCCTGTTGCACTGTGCTTCGCCAATGTTGGGCATGAAGATGTCAAGGTGTTGTATCATGTGTTGTCGATTTTTCCTGCAAAAGTAGCAAAAATCTGTTAGTCGGCAAAGCGAAAGGGCTGTTTTTTTGCTGTGTCTTGGTCCGTTGGCCTTAAATTCCCTTAAACATTTGTGTGTTTTCAACATTTTTTCGTACCTTTGCACCTTGTATTATAGTGGACGAGTGGAACAAAAGGTTATTCTCATAGGAAAGAATGGTGCGGAATTGCGCGCGCTTGCACAACAACTTGGGATGCCGGCCTTTACGGGTGGGCAGATGGCCAAGTGGCTGTATGAGCGGCATGTGCGTTCAATAGATGAGATGACCAATATCTCGAAACAGAACCGTGAGGTTTTGAAGCAGCATTGCGAGGTGGGTGCCATGGCGCCCGTCGATTGCCAGCGCTCGATAGACGGTACGGTTAAGTATTTGTTTCCTGTGCGCTGTGCCGAGCAAATTGGGACTTCCGAAGAATCCGGACGATACGTGGAAACTGTGTTTATCCCTGATGGCGAACGTGCCACTCTGTGTGTGTCGTGTCAGGTGGGATGCAAGATGAACTGTCTGTTTTGCCAGACTGGTAAGCAGGGCTGGCAGGGTAACCTGACCGTTGCCGACATCTTGAATCAAATCTATGCCCTTCCCGAGCGCGACAGGCTCACCAATGTGGTGTTTATGGGACAGGGCGAGCCTATGGACAATCTGGACAATGTGCTTAAGGCCATGCAGATACTGACGGCCGCTGATGCCTATGCCTGGAGTCCTAAGCGAATCACCGTGAGTTCGGTGGGTGTGAGAGACAAACTGAAGCGTTTCCTTGACGAAAGTGAGTGTCACGTGGCCATCTCCATGCACTCGCCGCTTCATGAACAACGCCTTGCCCTTATGCCGGCAGAGAAAGCGATGCCTATTGCCGAAACGATAGAACTGTTGCGCCAGTATGACTTTACTCATCAGCGCCGTTGCTCATTCGAGTATATCTGTTTTAGCGGAATGAACGATTCGATGGCTCATGCCCGTGAGATAGTGAGGCTGGTGAAAGGACTGGAGTGCCGTGTGAACCTTATACGTTTCCATCAGATTCCCGATGTTGACCTGCCATCGGCTGATGAGAGGCGGATGGAGCAGATGCGCGACTACCTCACCGCCCATGGCGTGTTTACCACTATCCGTGCCAGCCGCGGACAAGACATCTTCGCAGCCTGCGGCCTGCTTAGCACTGCACATAATAAAACCTAAGGCCCACAAGACCTATAAGACCCATAAGACCTATAAGACTCATAAGACCTATAAGACTCATAAGACCTATAAGACCCATAAATAAAAAAGAACTATGGAACAAGAAAGAAAAATTCGCGTAGCCATCACCCACGGCGATACCAATGGCGTGGGCTACGAAGTGATACTGAAGACCTTTGCCGACCCTGCCATGCTTGAGTTGTGCACTCCTATTATCTACGGCTCGCCCAAGGCGGCTGCCTATCACAGCAAGACATTGGAAATAGACACCCCGTTCTCCATTATCAATCATGCCGCTGATGCCCGCGAAGGCCGGCTGAACCTGTTGGCCGTTATTGCAGACGAGGTGAAGATAGACTGGGGAGAGCCAACGCCGGAGTCGGGCGAGGCCGCTAAGGTGGCCATAGACAGGGCCTTGGCAGACTATAAGGAGGGACTTTTCGATGTGTTGGTCACTGCCCCTGTGTTCAAGAATGGTATAAAGGGCTTTAACGGCCATACAAACTATATCGAGCACTTTATGGGTGATGGTAAGAAAGGCCTTACTATTCTTACCAATGAAGACCTGCGCGTGGCACTGGTTACCAACAACGTAGCCATCAAGGATGTGGCAGAGGCTATTACCAAGCAGAAGGTTGTAGAGAAAGCACAACTGCTGCATCAGGCTCTGCGACGCGACCTGCGTGTAAGCAGTCCGCGCATTGCCGTGTTGGCACTGAATCCTCGCTGTGGTGAGGATGGCGTGTTGGGCGATGAGGAGCAGACCATCATCAATCCTGCCATAGAGGAACTGACCGCCATGGGCATCCAGGCGTTTGGCCCCTATGCTGCCGACGACTTCTTCGGACGCAGTTCCTACTTCCGCTTCGATGCTGTGTTGGCCATGTATCACGACCAGGGACAGACGCCCTTCAAGGCTGTGGCCTATGAGAATGGCGTACGCTTCACTGCTGGCCTGGATATTGTGCGTACTGCACCTGCCCATGGTGCCAACTTTGCCGTGGCAGGCAAGAACCAGACTGACGAGCAGTCGCTGCGTAATGCTATTTATATGGCGATAGATGTATGGCGCAATCGCCATAACTATGATGAGGCATTGCAGAATCCGCTGCCCAAACTGTATCATGAGAAACGCGACGACAGCGAGAAAGTGCGTTTCCATAAGAAACAGGACAGCAAACCCGAAGAAGCGTGAAGAAGAAATACCAGAATGGCTTTTTCCTTTTTGGACTCGCCGTCCTGATCATCATGGCCACACAACTCGATTTTGCCGAGGTGTGGACCAATATTCAGCGTGCAGGCTATTGGTTTCTGGCCGTGGTGGGCATTTGGGCGTTTCTCTACCTGTTTAACACGGCTGCATGGTGGATCATCATACGCAGTCAGAAACCTGACGAGAAGAACAAGGTGTCGTTTTTCTGGCTTTATAAGATAACGATCTCGGGCTTTGCACTTAACTATGCCACGCCGGGTGGACTCATGGGAGGTGAGCCCTACCGTATCATGGCATTGTCGCCAAAAGTGGGAACGGAGAGGGCCACTTCGTCGGTACTTCTCTATGTGATGACCCACATTTTCTCGCATTTCTGGTTCTGGCTCCTCTCATGTGTGCTCTATTGCTTCATACAGCCTGTCAATGTTCCCATGGCACTGTTGCTGGCCATTGTCGCGTCGGTGAGCCTGTTGGCCATCTGGTTCTTTCTCAAGGGCTATAAGCGTGGCATAGCCGTCAGCGGAATGCGCCTGCTCACCCATTTCCCGTTGCTGAAACGTAAGGCACGCAAGTTTTTCGATGAACACAGCGAGCAACTCAGCAACATCGACCATCAGATAGCGGCACTTCACAACCAAAACCCGCGCACCTTTACGGCTGCCGTGTGTCTGGAACTGGCCTGCCGTATCGTCTCTTCACTTGAGATCTATTTCTGCCTGTTGGTGCTCCCCGACATTTCGTTGGGCTTCCTCGACTGTATCCTCATCCTTGCCTTTACATCGCTTTTTGCCAATCTGCTGTTCTTCATTCCCCTTCAGTTGGGCGGGCGTGAAGGCGGTTTCATGATGTCTACCAGCGAATTGGGCATGACAGCCAGTGCCGGCATTTTTGTGGCACTTATTATTCGGTTGCGCGAACTGATTTGGACCGGCATCGGCCTTCTGCTCATCAAGTTTGAGAAAAAGCGTTAATTTTCTGCCAAATTTGCAGCCGTTTGAAAAAAAATGTGTAATTTTGTCAGCCAATTATGAATAACGCTGAGTTACAACGTATCAAACAGAGATATAACATCGTGGGAAACTGCGATGCACTTAATCATGTGCTTGATGTTGCACTGCAAGTGGCACCGACCGACTTGAGCGTGCTCATCATAGGCGAAAGTGGTGTTGGCAAGGAAATCATTCCACGGGTTATTCACGACAATTCGCCCCGACGCAGGGAGAAATATTTCGCCATCAACTGCGGTTCGATACCTGAAGGAACCATCGACTCTGAACTTTTCGGACATGTGAAAGGTTCCTATACGGGTGCCATTGGCGACTCGCCTGGCTATTTTGGTGTTACCAACAAAGGGACGCTCTTTCTCGACGAGGTGGGCGAACTGCCGCTGGCCACGCAGGCCAGATTGCTTCGTGTGCTGGAAACGGGTGAATATATTCCCGTGGGTGGCACCGAAGTGAGAAAGACCGATGTGCGAATCGTGGCTGCCACCAATGTCAACATCAGGCAGGCCATCAGCGAAGGCCGTTTCCGCGAAGACCTCTACTACCGTCTGAACAGCATTCCCATCCAGATGCCGTCGTTGCGTGAACGCGGCGAAGACATCGTGTTGCTGTTTCGTCTCTTTGCCATGCAGATGGCCGAGAAGTATCACATGGAGCGTATCGTGCTCACCGACGAGGCCAAGCAGATGCTCATGCGCTATAAATGGCCGGGCAATGTGCGCCAACTGAAGAATATCACGGAGCAGATGTCCATTCTCAGCAAGGAACGGAGCATCACACCCGCTATCCTGGCAAAGTTCATTCCGCAGGACAGGGAGAGTACTCAACTTACCGTCATCAATCAGCCAGGCAGTGACCACTCGTTTGAAAACGAGCGCGAGATTCTATATAAAATCCTCTTTGAACTGCGCGGCAATGTGAATGATATGCGCCGTGAGATAAGCCAGTTGAAAAAGCAGATACAGGAGGTGCCGCCTGCACAGACCACCATCATCGGCTCATCGGCTGCCACACCCATCCAGCCCATCCACACTGTTCAGCCCATGATGGAGGATGCCGTGGCCGAAGAATATGTAGAGCCGACACCCGAGCAGGAAAACCTGAACTTGAACGAGGTGGGGCGGCAGATGCTGCAAAAGGCTCTCGAGCGCAACAAAGGCAACAGGAGCAAGGCGGCGCAGGAACTGGGCATCAGCAACCGTACCCTCTACCGGCGGCTTAAGCAGTTTGGGCTAGGCGTGTGTACGGCCTTCCTGTTTGTCATGGCCTCGAGCCTGCTCGTCTCATGCTCGGTGAGTTATAAGTTCAACGGTGCCAGCATCGACTACAATGAGACGAAAACCATTCAGATAGCCGATTTTCCCATCCGTTCCAGTTATGTGTGGGGCCCCATGTCCAGTATCTTCAACAATCAACTGAAGGACCAGTATGCCAATCACACAAAACTGATTCAGGTGAAGAGAAACGGCGACATGAAGATAGAAGGCGAGATAACACGCTATGAGCAGCGCAATAAGTCGGTGAGCAGCACAGGCTATTCGGCACAGACAGAACTGACCATGACCGTCAATGTGCGATTCACCAACAACAAACGCCATAATGAAGACTTCGAGCGGCAGTTCTCTGCCAACGCCTCCTACGAGACAACGCAGTCGCTCAACAGCGTGCAGGAAGAACTGGTCACCCAAATGGTGAAGGACATTACCGAGCAGATATTCAATGCCACCGTGGCGAACTGGTAATGAAACAATTGATAATTGATAATTATTTAGAATTAAGAATTATAAAGTGGATATAGTAGAACTGATAGAACACCCTGAGCGCATGGATCGCGACACACTGTATGAGTTGCGGTCGTTGCTGGCCTTGTATCCTTATTATCAGACGGCAAGGCTGCTCATGCTGCAGAACCTCTATCTGCTCCACGATCCCTCGTTCAACGACGAACTCCGGCGCGCTGCCATCTACATCACCGACCGTAAGGTCATCTTTCAGATGATAGAGGCCGGACACTATCAGTTGAAGACACTCAAGGAGCAGGCCGCCGAACCCTTGCACATGACCAAGGACGAGCAGGACAGCCGCACCCTGTCGCTCATCGACGATTTTCTCGACTCGCTGCCAAAAGACGACGCCTCTGAAGCACCGAAGCCGAAGCGCAAACCCACGCCTGCCGATGCGGCCGTCGACTATGTGGCCTATCTGCTGGAAACCGAAAGCGATGAAGACCGGCAGGAGGCCATGGAGGTGCCACAACTCATAGGACAGAGCCTCATCGACTCGTTTATTGAGAACGACAAAGGCAAGATTGTGCTCAATGAACATCCTACGCTCAAGCCCGACATTGACACTGGCGTGCCAGAAGGGCCGTCAGAGACCGAGCAAGGCTATTTTACCGAAGCATTAGCCCGAATTTACATCAAACAGGGCAATTATTCCAAGGCTTTGGAAATTATTCAGCAATTAAGTTTGCACAATCCGAAAAAAAATGCTTACTTTGCAGACCAAATCCGATTTTTAGAGAAATTAATAATAAATAATAAACAAAAATAACAAAAAACATGGGTATTTACACATTTCTAATTATCCTCATTGTCATTGCCGCCATCCTCATGGTCGGCATCGTCATGATTCAGGAATCAAAGGGTGGAGGCCTTGCTTCAAACTTCGCCTCCTACAACCAGATTGGTGGTGTACGCAAGACCACCGACTTTGTCGAGAAAACAACCTGGGGCCTGGCTGCCTTCATGGTAGTAGTCAGCATCGTATGTGCTTACGCTATTCCTCAGAGCAAAGGTGAGCGCAATTCGGCTATCGATGCAATTGAAAACACGGTAACAAGCCCCGTCAATGCCAATGGCTTCGAGGCCAGCCCCGCTGGTGATGACGCACAGGCTCCCGCCGCAGAGGCATCTGCCACGGAGGCACCTGCCGCAGAGGCATCAGCCGCAGAGGCACCTGCCACCAATGAGGAGTAATATTTAACTATGATGATAACTGGCTGTGTCAAATATAGACATCAGTCCTCATTAAACTAACAAAAATCTTCA
>CAMHDT010000029.1 GCA_946183985.1 uncultured Prevotella sp. | reverse complement strand
ATATTCACCCTTGACGGCAAACGAATCAAAAAGCCTCAGAAGGGCATCAATATCATTGATGGCAAGAAAGTCGTGGTGAAGTAATACGGAAGGAAAGGATTGCAATCCACTCAGAACGAATTGAAAATAGGAATCGGGGATGGACTCTCACAAACAGAGTGCATCCCCGATAATCGTAATATTACAAAAGTCAAAAGCGCTCAATGGTCAGCCTCTCAAACCTTAGCACGAAGATTGCATATCACAAACCTACTTCCTGACTCATATTTTTGCTGAACATGCAAAAAAACAATTCGATTTTTTGCGAATTTGAATTATTATTATTATTTTTGCAACCAAAATAGGAATTGTTATGGTTGTAACGTTTAACGAGGACTATCTGGAGAAACTTTATTCTAAGGGAGAGACTGGAACTAAAAAGATTTGGTTTCAACCTCAGATAGTCAGAGGATATCAGAAGGGAATAAAATACCTGATACAGGCTAAGCGAAAAGAGGATTTATATCCTTTTAAGTCTCTTCATTTCGAAGCCTTGCATGGCGACAAGGAAGGACGTTTCTCAATCAAAGCAAACGATCAGTACCGTATTGAATTCACATTAGAAGAGACTGACGACGAACCTATAGTCACAATATGTAATATTATGGAATTGTCAAATCACTATAAATAAATAAGGTATGGCTAAGAATAAGTATTCAGCAGAAAAAATTGCTAACAACATGACTTCATCGATGTTGATTCATCCTGGAGAGATGATTAAGGATGAGATTGTGGCGCGTGGCCTTACCCAGAAGGACTTGGCCCAGCAGATGGGAGTATCGTATACTGTGTTTAACGAGATTCTGAATGGCAAGCGACCTGTAACAACCGAGTATGCCCTATTATTGGAGGCTGCTCTTGGTACTGATGCCAACATTTGGCTTGGTCTTCAGGCAGATTACAACATGCAGAAGATGAAGCAGGACAAATCGTTCATGTCTCGTCTTGAGAAGATTCGCAAAATCGCAGCAATCTTCTAACTTTCGCTCGGCAGACAAAGCAAAAAAATCCCTTTTTGTTTTGTTCTTCGCTCGTTTTTGAGTATCTTTGTCGAAAAATTTCGATTATACTATGATTCTGATTGCAGATAGCGGTAGCACAAAGACCGATTGGACCTTAGTCCACTCCACTCATCCATTGTTAGGCAGCCAAGTCATTGCTACGTTCCACACTCAGGGTATCACCCCCATTCACCAGACACCTGCCGACATACGCAGCATACTGGAAAAGGAACTGTTGTCGTCCATCTCTATTTTTCCACGTGCCCAACTGATTAACTCTGGCATCTTAGAGGGCTCACTGCTTCAGAATATCGACATCTTCTTCTATGGCTCTGGCTGCACGCCAGCCCACGTGCCCATGATGAAGCAGTTGCTGGCTGAAGTGCTTACGCCTCGTTCGGTTGAGGTGCATAGCGACCTGATGGCGGCTGCACGCGCCCTGTGTAACCGTGAGGCGGGCATCGCCTGCATCTTGGGAACGGGAGCGAACAGTTGTCTGTATGATGGCGAGCAGATTGTTCAGAACACGCCCGCGCTGGGTTATATCCTTGGCGATGAGGGTAGCGGGTCGGTGCTTGGCCGCATGTTTCTGAATGCTATCTTCAAGCGTCCTGAATTGGCAGATGTGCGCGACCAGTTTCTGAAGGAACGCAAGTTTACGCAGGCCGATGTGATTCAGAAGGTCTATCGTGAGCCGATGGCTAACCGCTTCCTGGCCACCACGTCGCTGTTTATTCATGACCATTTGGACAATCCGTTGCTGCGCCAACTGGCGGTTGACAATTTCCGCACGTTCTTCCAGCGCAATATCGTGCCTTACGGTCGTCCAGACCTTCCCGTCCACTTCGTAGGTTCGATGGCACACCATTATCCTGACGAACTGCAGGAAGCGGCCAAGATAGAAGGTTTCACCGTCGGAAATACCGTTCAGAGTCCGCTCGAAGGCTTGATTACATATCATCAGTATGATATGGTGAGATAGGAAAAAAATATTGTATCTTTGCAACAAAAAATGTGATGACTATGGCACTGAACCTGAACAAAAACCTCAAATTGTACTACTCTATTAAAGAGGTGGCCGAGATGTTCGACTTGAACGAAAGCACCCTGCGCTTCTGGGAAACGGAGTTCCCCTATCTGAAACCGAAGACCGCCGGAGGCAACAACGTGAGACAGTACTCACAAAAGGATATTGACCAGATTAAACTGATTTATAACCTGGTGAAGGTGCGCGGATTCAAGTTGGCTGCGGCCAAGAAGATTATTAACCAGAACCGCGACGGGGCTGACAAGAGGGCCGACGTGCTGACACGCCTCATTGGGGTGCGCGACGACCTGCAGGCGCTGAAGCACCAACTGGACGGGCTGCAGTAGGACGAATGGCATCGCTCAATGTGAGGGATGCCATTCGTCGGTTCTGCGGAAGATGGTTTCCGGTGTTATCTCTTTGGCCTCTTTCTTGGTGAGTTGACGGCTCCAGGGGGCTCGCTGGTCGGTGGCAGCACCGTCGCCGCTGTTCTCAAACTCCAGATAGCGGGCTGTCTGCTCGCGCTCCTTCTGCCAGTGGTGCCACCCCTCGGGCCGTATCTGCGCGGGAAGGGTGCAGTGCATGAACAGCGTATAGCCATAGTCGCGCCACGGACGGCCCAGATAGACTTTATCCACATCGGCTGCAACGGTGATGTTGCAATGGCTGAACACATAGCCATAGGCCACCTCCTTGGGTGTGGAGGCCGCCGTGATGTAACTGTTGGCCTTGCAGTGGATGGTGCACGCCTCGAACCATGCCGTGGAGGGGCCGAAAATGAAGTCGGTGGTGCCCTCTATATAGCAGTGGTCGAAATAAAGGCGGGTGGCGGCCATGCCTGTATAGACGGTGTCTTGATGGCCCAGGAAACGACAGTTGATGAACTGCAGACGGTCGCCCTGGGTGTGAAGGGCCACGGCCTGTCCGAGTCGGGCGGAATTGTTCTCGATGGTGATGTTCTTCAGCGTGATGTCGTTGCCTTCTATCTTCAGCGTATAGGTGCGGAAGGTGCCTATTTTCTGAGGTGAGAGGTGAGAGGTGAGGGGGGAGACATCGGCAACGATGTTGGCATGGTCGTCCCATGTGATAATGGTTGCATCGCGGTCTTCTCCGCAAATCTCAATGTTCTGCAGCCACTGGGGAAGGATGAGTTTCTCTTTGTAGGTGCCCTTTTTCACATAGATAACCTTATGGTAGTCCATGAAGGCACGGCACACCTCAATGGCCTCGCTGATGTTTCGGAACTGGCCAGTGCCGTCGCGTGAGACAACTATGGTGTCGGGATTGTCGTACTGACTGGCTGCGCCAGCAGGTAAAGGTGAAAAGGTGAAAAGGTGAAAAAGTAAGACACCAATCGCCCAATGACTTAAACCTTCAATCCTCATTCTGTTATTTGTACTATTCATATCTCTTTTTCACTATTTTACTTTTTAAATTTTTCACCTTTTCACCGTTACATGATACGTGATATTTCCTTCAGGTCGTCTACCTCCTTCAGGCTGTCGATAATCTCGTTCACTTCGTCGCGGTCGTGGACGCGCAGGTCGATGATGCCGTCGAAGATGCCGTCTTCGGTGGTAAAGGTGAGTTTGCGGATGTCGACGCTCAACTGGTTGGAGATGACTCGCGTCACCTCGTTCACCAGCCCGCGGCGGTCGATGCCTCCAAGGCGGATGGTGGCGTCGAAGAACTGTTTCTTGTGCATATTCCACTTCACGTCGAGGATGCGGTTGCCATAACTGGCTTTCAGTTTGTTGGCTACCGGACACACGCGCTTGTGAATCTCTATGCGGTTGTTGTTGTCAATATAGCCCAGGGTATCGTCGCCGGGAATGGGGTGGCAGCAGTCGGGAAAGATGTACTGACTGATGTTCTCTTCGCTGATATAGATGGGCTTCTTGCGGTTGAACTTCTCGGGCACCACGAAGAGTTCGGGGTTTTCGGGCGTCTTCTCTTCTTTTTTTGCCTTGACAAACGGCACATATTTGCGCCAGCCTGAGCCCGAGTCGCTCTTCTTCTTGTTCTTACCCTTCAGTTCATCAATATCTTTCTCGCCGAGGATGACGACCTTCTCGCCCAGAGCCTGGAACAACTCGTCGCGGCGCCCCACATCATGGAACTTGGCCAACTGGTTGATGACGGCGGGCGACGGCTCAAAGCCGTTTTTCTGCAGCCACTCGTTCAGCAGGTCTTCACCCTTCTTCTGGGCATCGCGGCTGGTACGGCGCAAGATGGCCTGAATCTTGGCCTTGGCCTTGGCCGTGGAAGCGAAGTTAATCCACGACGGCTGCACATGGTGCGACTTGGAGGTGAGAATCTCCACCTGATCGCCGCTCTGCAGCCTGTGGCTCAGCGGCACCAACTTATGATTGACCTTGGCACCGATACAGTGCGAGCCAAGGAAGGTGTGGATGGAGAAGGCAAAGTCGAGCACGGTGCTGTCGGCTGGCATGGTCTTGATTTCTCCCTTCGGCGTGAAGACGAATATCTCACGGGCAAAGAGGTTTAACTTAATGGCATCGAGGAAGTCCATGGCATCGGGCTGCGGATCGTCGAGAATCTCCTTGATGGTGCGAAGCCACTGATTCAACTCGCTCTCATCCTCCTGAATTTCAATGTCGCCGTTGCCTTCCTTGTATTTCCAGTGGGCAGCCAGGCCCTGCTCGGCCACCTCGTCCATACGGTCGGAGCGTATCTGCACCTCTATCCAGTGGCCCTGCTTCGACATCAGCGTCACGTGGAGTGCCTGATAGCCATTGGCCTTGGGATGGTTGAGCCAGTCGCGGAAGCGATCCGGATGACTCTTGTATATCTTTGTCAGCGCCACGTAGATGTTGAAGCACTCGTTAACCTCCTCTTCACGCTTTCTCGGCACAAAGACGATTCGCACAGCCAGGATGTCATAGATCTCATCGAAGGTCACATGCTTGTTCTGCATCTTGTTCCAGATGGAGTAAGGCGTCTTTATTCGCTCCTTGATCTGATAGTCAATGCCCATCTGATGCAATGCGTCTTCTATGGGTTGAACAAACTGGTCGAACAACTCATGGCGCGACACTTTCGTCTCCTCCAGTTTCTTCTCTATGGCTGCGTATTCCTCGGGATGCTCAAACTTGAAACTCAGGTTTTCCAGTTCCGACTTGATTTTATACAACCCCAGCCTGTGGGCCAGCGGGGCATAGAGGTAGAGGGTCTCGCCAGCAATCTTGTATTGCTTGTTGGCAGGCTGCGAGTCCAGCGTGCGCATGTTATGCAGACGGTCGGCCACCTTGATGAGGATGACGCGTATGTCTTCACTCATGGTGAGCAGCAGTTTCTTGAAGTTCTCGGCCTGCGCCGATGCCTGTTCGCCGAAGATGCCGCCACTGATTTTCGTCAGACCGTCGACAATCTGCGCAATCTTCGAGCCAAACATGTTTTCAATGTCTTCTACGGTGTAGTCGGTATCTTCAACCACATCGTGAAGCAAGGCCGCACTGATGCTGGTAGAGCCCAACCCGATCTCGCTGCACACAATCTGCGCCACGGCTATGGGGTGCATGATATAGGGCTCGCCCGACAAGCGACGCACGCCTTTGTGTGCCTGCCGTGCAAAATTAAATGCCTTGGCAATGATGTCCACCTTCTTGCGATGGCGCGATGCCAGATAGTCGGCAATAAGCCGTTCGTAGGCGTCATTCACCATTTTCTCGTCGGCTGCTTCGCGAAGCATCTGCTCTTCATCCATAGTGCCTTCCTCCTTATACCTTATTATATATATAGTTCAAGTTTCGCATGTTTCACAAACCCACTACTTACCTCACCCTCAGACGCTGACCGGTCCTGATGGTGTTGCTGCGCAGGCCATTGAGGCTGCGGATGCGGCTGGCCGTGGTGTGATATTTCCTTGCAATGCCACCAAGTGTTTCGCCACGCCTCACCTTATGGTATTTCTTGCCAGCGGCAGGTGCCTGCACTTTTGCGTTGTCCTCAACAACCACCTCAACAGGCTTCTGCTGGGTACCAGCCATGGCATAGACAGAATCCTGCAAGTCGATGAAGGTGCCCACATCGGCCAAGGGCAGGCGCAGAGGCGACAGGGCTGTATTGCCAGGCACGATATCACGGCGATAGGCTGGATTCAGCGAGCGGAGCATCTGAATGTCGAACCCGCAGACTGCCGCAATCTGCGCAAACTCCACATTGCGGTCGATCATCACTGTATCGGTCTTCACCGGCAGGTCTGTATTCATCGGACAGATATTGTGCTCGCAGTAATAGTTCATGGCATAGTTGGCAGCAATGAACGCTGGCACGTAGCCGCGGGTCTCACGGGGCAGGTAGGGATAGATTTTCCAGTAGTCTTTCACACCTCCTGCCCGGCGGATGGCCTTGTTGATGTTTTCCGGTCCGCAATTATAGGCAGCGATGACCAGGTTCCAGTCGCCAAAGATTCTATACAGATCGCTCAGGTAATGGGCAGCGGCATAGGAAGCCTTGACGGGGTCTCGGCGCTCATCAACAAGTGAATTGACTTCGAGCCCATACATCTTTCCCGTTCCAAGCATGAACTGCCACAGGCCTGTTGCCCCTGCCCTTGACACGGCTGTAGGGTTGAGAGCCGACTCGATAATGGGCAGGTATTTCAGTTCGAGGGGCAACTGATAGGCTTCCAGCGCTTCCTCGAAGATTGGCATATAGAAGTTTGAGGCCCCGAGCATCCAACTGACCTGACGGCGCAGGCGTCCCGTATAGCGGTCGATGCATGTCTGCACCACATCGTTATACGACATTTCCATAATGGTTGGCATGCGGCGCAGTCTGTCCATATACTCGTCCTTGGAGAAGGTGGGATTCTCATTGGTCATGCGGCAGTCGTTGTCGGGCGAGATATAGGTTTTCGAGACATAGAGATTCATAAGGCTGTCCATATTGTACGACATGGCTTCCGGGAAGTCTATCTCCTCCCTGTTGCCCATTTCGTCTATCACATCTATCTCATCGTCAGTATCGTTGTCGTCAACCACAATCTGAGCACCGGCCTGACAAGGCAAGGCCGCCAGCAGAAAAGCAGAAAGCACGGTCTTTAGCATGTTTCCCACCATTGTTATTTTGTATAATTTCTTGTTCTTTGTCATCACTTCACTTAAGGTTTAAAAACTGATGCTGCAGTTCACGCCCAGCGAGGCTGCATAGAGGGGGTTCTGCCCTGCCCCATTGCCCATGACTGTCGGGCGCACTTTCATGCTGAGGTCCTTGGAGATGTCGAACTCAGACAGTTCGGCATCGACATAGGCATCGACAACCGATATGGCATAGACGCCCACCATGCAGAAGAAACTGAGGTCGCGGTAGCGGCGGAATCGGTCTTTTCGCTTCTTGAAGATATTCTTGTATCGTTCCTCGTTGCTGGCATTGATCTGGCGCCCCAGATGCAGGAACTGGTTGTAACTGGCCGTATTGGGGTCGTTGTCCACCAGGTCGAGATAGGCCTGCGCATAGTCCTTATACATCATGTTGTTCCACCTCATGGCATAGATGCAGCCCATGAATCCGCCATAGACGATAGGCAGTTTCCAGTATTTGCGATTATAAATCTGGCCGCCACCGGGAATGACCAGTGCCAGCCACAGTGCTTTCTGCGGATTGGGGCGCCATGTGCTCCAGTCTCGTTCGGCCTTGAGAGGTTTCTCTGCCACGACCACCGACAGGGTGTCTTCCTGTTGCAAGACAGTTGGCACCGTGTCGGCCACCATTCTGCTGTATATAGAGTCGATGGCGTGTATGATAGAGTCGTTCACCTCGGTCTGCGCCCTTGCGGGGGTGGTGAAGAGTGAACAGAGGATAGTGAATAGTGCTGCAAGCACCATCCGACTAAAGTGATTTGCTGTTTTCTTCCTCATGTCTGATTCACGTTTCTCTATTCACTCTTCACAATCAAAGCATTTCACTTTTCCGCTATGCCGAAGGCCGCCATAATACGCCTCAAGTCATCGGCATCGGAAAAGGCGATGCTGATTTTCCCCTTGCCTCCTGCCGCGCAGGTTAGTTGCACTTTAGCCTGAACGCGGTCGGCCAACAGGTTCTTCAGTTCCATGTATCCCTTTGGCATCTGTGCCTTGGCTGCCACGGTTTTACCTGCGGTCTGCATGCTCTCGCCGTTCTTCAGGGCCTGCACCATTTCCTCGACCTTGCGCACAGAGAACTGGTTTTTCTGCACCTCCTTAAAGAGTTTGAGTTGCATTGACGGCGAGTCGAGAGCCAGCAGGGCACGGGCATGTCCCATGTCTATCTCGCGATTTTTCAGTGCCATCTGTATCTGTGCGGGCAGTTTCAGCAGGCGCATGTAGTTGGTCACGGCCGTACGGCTCTTGCCCACTCGCTCGGAAATCTTCTCCTGCGTCATACCGCTGGTCTCTGCCAGATGTTCATAGGCCAAGGCTATCTCAATGGCGTTGAGGTCTTCACGCTGGATATTCTCGACTAGCGCCAGTTCCATGACGCTTTCATCATCGGCCGTGCGGATATAGGCAGGCATGGTCTTGAGACCTGCTATCTGCGATGCACGCCAGCGACGCTCGCCGGCAATAATCTGATAGCGGTTGTTGCTCACCTGTCGCAATGTGATAGGTGCAATGATGCCCATGGTTTGTATGCTGGTGGCCAGTTCCTGCATGGCAGTGGCATCGAAGTCGCGACGCGGCTGGTCAGGATTGGGCTCTATCTGTTCTATGGGGATTTCACTCAGGTTCGATGACCCCTGTGTCTTCACCTCGCTTGTGTCAATAAGGGCATCGAGGCCGCGCCCGCTGCCTATGTCGTCCAGGCCTCGGCCCAGAACGCTTTTATCGAATTTTTTTCTTACAGCCATATTCTTTTCTTTGTTATAACGTAATTCCGTTATATCGTTATTGCGACTTATGAATTCTTGGATATAATTTCCTTTGCCAGTGCCAGATGGTTCTTCGAGCCGGTAGAATCGGCATCATACAGGATAACGGGTAGTCCGTGCGATGGACTCTCGGAAAGTTTCACGTTGCGCTGGATAACGGTTTTGAACACCAGTTCCTGGAAATGGCGTTTCACCTCGTCGTAAATCTGGTTAGCCAGACGCAGGCGTGAGTCGTACATGGTAAGCAGGAAACCCTCAATCTCGAGTCTTGGGTTCAGTTTCGACTTGATAATCTTAATGGTATTGAGCAGTTTCGAGATTCCCTCAAGAGCAAAATACTCGCACTGCACGGGGATGATAACCGAGTCGGCGGCAGTGAGCGAATTGACCGTGATGAGTCCAAGCGAGGGCGAACAGTCAATCAATATATAGTCATACTCATCGCGTATAGGTTCCAGCAAGTGCTTGATAACTTTTTCGCGGTTGTCCAAGTTGAGCATCTCAATTTCTGCTCCCACCAAGTCGATGTGGCTTGGAATAATGTCGAGTCCGTCAATGTCGGTGGTATAGATAGCCTCACGTACATCAGTATGGTTGATGATGCACTCATAGAGCGAACAGTCGACCTCCTTTATATCAACGCCAAGTCCACTGGAAGCGTTAGCCTGGGGGTCGGCATCTACCACAAGCACGCTTTTCTCCAGCGTGGCCAGCGATGCCGCCAGGTTGATGGTTGTCGTCGTCTTGCCAACGCCGCCCTTTTGATTTGCCAATGCAATGATTTTTCCCATTTCAATCTTTCTCCTTAGTTTTTTATGCGAATAGGGTGCAAAGATACTAATTTTCCGTGAAACATGAACAGTTACACCTATTTATTTTAGTTATTTTAGGGGAAAACATCGCCATAAAGGAGAAAAAGCAAGTGGGCAGAACAAAACAAAAAATGCTTTTTGTTTTGTTCTTCACTCACTTATTCGTACCTTTGCACACAGATTGAAACGAACACATCACATTTGAAGACATGACAGAAAAACCACTCATACTGATTTCGAACGACGACGGCTATCAGGCCAAGGGCATACGCTCGCTGGTCGACATGCTAAAAGACATGGCACGCATCATTGTCTGCGCACCCGATGATGCACGGTCAGGATTCTCATGCGCCTTCTCTGCCACCACACCATTGCTGCTCACACTGCACGAAAGGCACGACAACATAGAAATATGGTCGTGTAACGGCACACCTGTAGACTGCGTCAAGATGGCCCTCTCGAACATTTGCGAGCGCCGCCCAGACATGGTCATCGGCGGCATCAACCACGGCGACAACGCCTCGGTCAACACCCATTACAGCGGCACAATGGGGGTCACCATGGAGGGATGCATGAAATACATACCCAGCGTGGCCTACTCGCTGTGCAGCCACGAGGCCGACGCCAACTTCGAACCTCTACGGCCCTACGTGCGTAAGTTCACTGCCAAAGTGCTGAGCGAAGGGCTGCCAAAGGGCGTTTGCCTCAACATCAACTTCCCCCTGCTGGAAGAAAACGGCACCTACAAAGGCGTCAAGGTATGCCGCATGGCCTATGGCACATGGTGCAACGAGACTACACAATGCCACCATCCACGCGGCTACGACTACTGGTGGATGGTGGGACACTATCGCAACGACGAGCCCGAACAGCAGGACACCGACAACTATGCACTGCAGCAGGGCTATGTGGCCATCACACCCACACACATGGATGTCACAGCCTATGAGTTCATGAAACAGAAAGAAACATGGGAGGAATAAGCAAATGAGATACTACCTCATAGCAGGCGAGGCCAGCGGCGATTTGCATGCCTCACGGCTGATGCGGGCCTTGAAACAGCACGACAACGATGCGCAGTTCCGCTTCTACGGCGGCGACCTGATGCAGGCCGAAGGCGGCACACTGGTAAAACACTACCGCGAACTGGCTTACATGGGGTTCATACCTGTGCTGCTACACCTGCGCACCATCTTGCAAAACATGAAGCGATGCAAGCACGACATCATGAAGTGGCAGCCCGATGTGGTAATTCTCATTGACTATCCGGGGTTCAACCTCAGCATTGCAAAATACGTGAAGTCCAATGCCATCTGCCCGGTATTCTACTATATATCACCAAAGATATGGGCATGGAAGGAGCATCGCATCAAGAACATCAAGCGCGATGTCGACGAACTGTTCTCCATCCTGCCCTTCGAAGTGGCGTTTTTCGAACAAAAGCACCACTACCCTATCCACTATGTGGGTAACCCCACCAAAGAAGAGGTGGAGGCTTTCAAGAAGACATGGCACATGGAGCGCGACTGCTTCTACCACCATAATTGCATCTCCGAGGAGAAGCCCATCATCGCCCTGCTCTGCGGTAGCCGCCGTCAGGAAATCAAAGACAATCTGCCCGCCATGCTCCAGGTCACCGATGTCTACAGCGACCGTTTCACCATCGTCATTGCCGGCGCCCCTGGCATCGAGCCCGAATATTACCAGCCATTCCTTAAAGGTCACAGCGCAAAGTACATACAGTGCCAAACATACGGACTGCTGTGCGAGGCCCGCGCCGCACTCGTTACCAGCGGCACAGCGACACTCGAAGCAGCACTCTTCGATGTGCCACAGGTGGTGTGCTACGAAACGCCGCTGCCGCGACTCGTCGGTTATCTGCGAAAGAAACTGTTAAAGGTGAAATATATTTCGCTGGTCAACCTTATTGCCGACCGCGAAATCGTGCGCGAACTGGTAGCCGACTCGTTCACGCTCAGTAATATGAAACGTGAACTGGAAGCCATTCTCTATGGCTGCCAGCGCGAAGAGATGCTAAAAGGATACAAAGAAGTGCGGCAATGTCTGGGCAACGAATGCGCACCAGAGAATGCCGCATGTATCATGACAGAACTGCTGAAGAAGGATTAACGCCTCCTCGGACGGCAAGGTACAAGTTCACTCCACCTTCAGCGTCATGATGGTCAGGTCGTCGTTAGGCTCAGCGCCATCACGGAAGCGCTCCACCTCCCCTGTCAGGAAATCATCCACCTCCTTGGCACAGCCAAAACGATTGTTGCGCATCATGTCAAGCAGACGTTCCTCACCGAACTGCTCCTGTTGGCGGTTTTCTGCCTCTGTTAAGCCATCGGTATAGGTCACCAGCGGACAGTTCTTGATGCTTTCTATTTCTTCCCCTTCATATTCCAAGTCGGGCCACAGGCCTATCGGCGCATTCGGAATCATTTCAAGGAAACGCACCGTGCGTTGTTCCGTCTCGATATTCTCTATCAGCACGGGCGGATTATGGCCAGCATTGCAGAACTTCAGATTGCCCGTCGTCAAGTCAATCAATCCCAGGAACATCGTCACAAACATACCCTGTTCATTGTCTTCGGTAAGGGCTGCGTTCATGTGCGTTACAATATCGGCAGGCATCATGCGCTGCGTGGCAAATGTGCGGAACAGCCTGATGGCCTGAGCCATAAACAGCGAGGCTGGAACGCCCTTGCCGCTCACATCGGCCACACAGAAATAAAGCATATCACCCTCCAGTATATAACTATAGAGGTCGCCACCCACCTCCTTTGCCGTAGACATGGTGGCATGGATGTCAAGGTCCTCACGCTCAGGGAACTGCTGCGGCACCATAGACATCTGTATGTCGCGGGCAATGCGCAATTCGCTCTCAATTCGCTCTTTCACTGCCGTGGTCTCCTCCAACTGGTCGTAGGCTGTCTGCAACTTGGCATGGGCTTCTGCAAGACGCTCGTGAGCATGACGTACACGCAAGGCTGCATGGTGGTGCCAGAATATAAAAATAGTAAAGAAAATAACCACCAGAGCCAGTACCACCAGCGTTCCCCAGAAGCGCTGGCTGTCCATGTCGGCCTGTTGCAAGGCTATCTGCGTTTCCTTCTGCTGCGTTTCATAAATAGTAGCCAACTCAGCCGCCTCGTCATTCTTTCCATTAATAATGGCACTATCCAAGGCGTTGCACAACTGAAGCCCCACCGCCATGGCCGAGTCTTTCCTAAGCGACTCCACGTTGGCGCGCAACTTAGGCATCAGATAGAGTTGGATGTTATCGAGTGTAAGGTCAATTCCCCATTCCCCAAGCATCTTGTCGAGTTGCATATAGTTGTCAGCAGCCTCGTTATAGCGCTTGGCAACCATCAGAAAGTCGGCGGCAAGGATGAGGCCAGAACTGGTCTTGGCATAGTTAGTAGCACAGAAAGCCTTGTAGGCTTTTGAGGCATTGTCCTCTTGTCCGAGACCTTGCATGGCCACGGCTCGCATGATTTCAATACGTCCTTTATATTCGTCGGAATAGTCACGCTGCGCACCAGGTATCTCATCATATTTCTCAAGTAGCATCTCGGTGCGGTCAATCCAATAGATAGCCTCATCGAAACGCTTGGTGTTGATATATGCCTGACTAGTGTATACCGTACCAATAACCGCTTCCTGAAATCCTCGTCCCGTGCTGTCTGATGTCCAGCGGTTAGTGTAATATTGGTGGGCGGCACCGAAACTTTCCTGTGCCTCCTCGCCACGTCCCAGGTTCAGTTGACAGCAGCCTATATTATTGAGCAGGATGGCATAGTCAATATCTGTACCATAGCCTGTTTCCTTCAACTTGGCCACAGCCGGCATTGCCACCTTGAGCGAGCCTTCATAGTCGCCTTTAACCAGTAAGATTTCCGACAGACGGCGTGCCGACTTAACATAGGCCAACGAGTCTTGTGATGTCTTGATGTCACAAGCCAGTGCTTTCTTATAATAATATTCGGCTGTCTTATATTGGTTCTGCCTGTAGTAAGCCACACCACGCCAACGGTTGGCATTGAGTTGTGTTATATTGCCCGTATGCTCAAAACTGTCTGCCAATTCTAGCATTCTGGCATAGTTTCTCACAGTACCTGCATCAAAAATCAGACTGTCGGCATGGCCCGACTTCAGTTCCAAGGTCTCGGCTTTCCTGCCGCACGAAGCAGCAACGAAAGCCAACATCACGGCAAAGAAAGCACAGGACAGGAGTCTCATCAGTTTCGTCATTTCCTCATGTTGTTGATTAACGCTTGCAAAGATACGAATTTTCGATTAAGCGAGAGCAGAAAGAATAAATTATTTTTGCCGGGCGCGAGAATTTTATCTAAATTCACTTCTCCCGTCTCTTCTGCCAGATTTCCACGCTATTGATAATGTTCTGCCACAAGATGTAGCAGCCAGGTCCTACCGATGAGAGCGGATTAAGATAGGTGATGCCAAGCCATATGGCAAAGGCCGTATTCTTCTGTCCCAAGGCCTGACCGCCCTCTTGTGCCCGGCCAGAGAAATGCCCAACGAAGCGCCCTACGGCAAACTGCACCACACAGAGCACCAGTGCCAGCACAGCAATAGCGGACAGCAACCATACTGAAGCCTCAGCATGGACAATGTTTTTCACCGTAGTGCCTGTGACAATCATAAGCGAGCAGCCCCACAGGTAGAATGAAAGGTCGCGCACGGCCACTATCCTGGCATGCAGACGGCGCATGTAGTGTTTCACCACATAGGCCAGCAACATAGGCACTACCAGCAAGATAACAACTTGATACAGGATCTTGGTGAAGGCGGAGAGAAACGAGATGTCGGCACCTTTTTCTATCATGGGAAAGCACACTGGTACCAATAGCACAGTGATGAGATTCGACAGGAATGTATAAGTGGTGGTCTGCTCTAGCGAGCCGCCCAACTTCTGCGTCACAACAGCCGCAGCCGTGGCACACGGCGAGATAATACACATGAGCAAAGCCTCCATCACTATAAGGTAAGAATAAGAAGTGAATGGTGGAAACAGTATAATGACCATCACAATGCCTACAAACAGCAGGTTGAACAGGCTGACCCACAGGTGCCACCACACAAGCCGCATCTTATGGAAGTCCACCTTGCAAAACGTAACAAAGAGCACCAGAAACATGAACAGCGGCAGGATTGCCTCCATCACAGGCGAGAAGAAACGACCCGCAGCATCAAGTTGAGGCACGAAGGCAAACACTAGATAGGCAATGGCACCGATGCCCATCGACACAGGCAGTGTCCAGTCTTTCAGAAAACGTATCACATCCATTTCATCGGCAAAGTTACATATTTTTCAGCCAACAGGAAAATATTTGTCATATTATTTGCATGATTGCAAAATATAATGTATTTTTGCCGTAGATTTTTGTTTATTAACTAAAAACCCTATTGATTATGGACTACAAGATTATTGACATTGAAGGTGTGGGCGATGTTTATGCAGAGAAACTGCAGGCAGCCGGTATCAACAAAGTGAGCGAACTGCTTGAGAAATGTGCAGCACCCAAGGGCCGCAAGGAACTGGCCGAAGCCACGGGCATCAGCGAGAAACTTATCCTGCGCTGGACGAACCATGCCGATCTGTTCCGCATCAACGGCGTAGGTCCACAGTTTGCCGAACTGCTCGAGGCTGCCGGCGTAGACACCGTGAAGGAGTTCCGCCATCGCGTGGCAGAGAACCTGCAGCCCAAACTGGCAGAACTGAACGAGGAGCGCCACATCTGCGGTCGTGTTCCCGCCGTCGTCGAGGTTCAGAAGATGATTGACCTGGCCAAGGAACTGGAGCCCAAGATTACCTACTAAGCCACATTATCACCAAACAAAGAAGAGGGCGTCTGCCCTCTTCTTTGTGCGTTTCATCATGGTCGACATTATTTCTGCTGTTCCATCTGTGTCTTCGGCCAATTGACGAGAAAAACCTTTTCGGTGGCTCGGGTCAGAGCGGTGTAAAGCCAATGGTAGTAGTCTGATGTGAGCATGTCGTCGGTCATATAGCCCTGGTCTATATAGATATGTGCCCATTGCCCGCCCTGAGCCTTATGGCAGGTGACAGCATAGCCGAATTTTATCTGCAGGGCATTGAAGTATTTATCGTCCTTGAGTTTCTTCAGGCGCTCGGATTTATAGGGCACATCGGCATAGTCTTCCATCACCTTCTGGAAGAGTTGCTCCTGCTGTTCGCGGGTTAGTGCAGGTGCCTCGGTTGTCAGGGTATCGAGCATGGTGATAGCCGTGAGTTCGTAATCATCATAGTCCGGGAAAGTCATCGTAACCTCGGCAAAGCGGAAGCCATAAAGTTCATGCACATTCCTGACACGCTGCACGACAGCGATATCGCCGTTGGCTATAAAACTAACACTACCTTCTATACCTTCACCCTTCACCCAATAATAGTTGTTCTTCACAACCATGATGCGGTCGCCCCGACAGAGTTCGTCTTCACGGTCGAGCACGGTATTACGGATGCCCTGATTATAGATGTTTGCCCGTTTGTTGCTACGGGTGACCACCATCGTCTCATCCATGCCCACACTACCGTAACTCGATGCCAGACTCTCAATAAGTTCGTCGCCTGGCACGCTCATTATGTCCGGGAAGCCCCCTAAGCGAATCTTTGGCAAATCATATCTGCCGTCAGCCATCATACATCTTACCTCGGTTGCGTTCCACAGGATGCCCGAATCCTCAGCCTGCCGTAGCACCTCGCTGAGGTCACACTCATAGACCTTCAGTCCATAGCCCTGCAACACATCAGCCACCAAGGCCGGACTGTCCGTCTCGCCCACAGGCGGCAACTGCGCCTTATCGCCAATGAGCAACAGACGGCAGTTCTTTTCATTATACACAAAACGGATAAGGTCGTCGAGCAGCGGCGTGTCGGCATTGGCAATCATCGAAGCCTCATCAACGATAAAAAGAGTGTCGCAGGCCGCATTGAAGTTCAGGCTGAAGCCTCCCTCCATGGAACGCTGGCGGTAGATACGCCTGTGAATGGTATAGGCAGCATAGTCGGCATAGCAGGAAAAAACTTTGGCTGCACGCCCCGTAGGTGCCATGAGCACCAGTTTCTGCCTCAGAGCCAGCATGGCTCTCACTATGGCAGCCGCAAGGGTGGTCTTACCTGTGCCGGCAGAGCCGCGCAGCGTCATGACCGCCCGCTCGTCGGCATCAGCCATAAACTGTGCAAACACCTCGATGGCGTGCTGCTGTTCGACAGTGGGCATATACACCAACTGCCGTTCAACGAACGCTGCCAGTTGTCCATAGCCCTGCATCCTATCTATTCAGCATCTTCTTACCCTGAACAATCACGACACCCTTGTGCCTAGCATCAACACGACTGCCAGAAAGACCATAAGGGTGAGCCGACGAGTTGGAATCGTCGGCAATGGCGTTGATGGCTGTAGTACTGATTGTCCGCAACTCAACGCCATGGGTCTGGGCCAAAGACTTGTTCCATCCTGCCACAGACTCCGGAGTCACGCCCTCCTGATTCACGAGCACGGCAATGCCACCCTTTTCCTTCACATCGTTCAGGAAATAATGAATATACCAGCCATAACTATAGACCGTGGCATAGCGTGATGGCGACGACATCTGCTTCACCTCGTTCGTTTCGTCAGCCGACTGGATGCATCCCAGTTCCTTACCACCAATCATAGTTGTCAACTCATTACTGCCAAACTGGAACATCACCGTGTCGCCAACTTCAAGCGTATTGTAGACCAATGCCCAGCGCCCCGAACGAAAAACGCCACGGGCACTGGTATCGTCACCACCAACCGTGAAAGTATAGGGTTTGCCCGTCTGTCGCTCAATAGTCATTCTGGCAGGCGTAGTATCTTTCAAATACTGACGCAAAGGGTTCGACGGCTCGGCAGCAATGGCCAGAGCGTGGCAATAGGCGTTGTGCCAGGCCCCCAGCAGCGATGTGTGCAATTTTCCATCCTGATAGAACTGAGCGTATTTCCATTCTCCGAAATCCTGATACATGGGAAAACCAACACCCTCCAAGTCTATATAGGCCACCCCCTTCTGCTGGGCCACCTCCATACCCTTGGGACGATATTTCGTGTCCATCCCCAGTTTCCCGTCACCGCCACAACGAGGTGTGCGCGAACAAAGTATGGGGGTGGCTTCAAGGCTGCGTATCTCATCAATATATTTGCCAAGATATTCAGCAAAGGCGTTCACATCCTTGTCATTATGACCAAAGTCTATCACCACATAGTCACCTGCCTGAATACCACTCTTCACCTTCGACCATTCATTATTATAGTAGGTGACGGACGTGGTGCCGCCAAGAGCATGGTTCTCCACCACCAGTTCGTTCTCGTCGAACCACTCCTGGGCAAACAATCCGAAGCCCCACTGCCCGTTCCAGCCCTGGCCATTACTGTTGGTACGCATGGTGGAGTCGCCTATATAAAAGGCCACAGGCTTGCCCTCCTTACGCAACTTGCCAGCAGGATCAGGACGCAGGAAACGGGTGTTGCGCACCTTTGCCTGTCTGGTTATATCCTTAAACACATTCTCGCTTACATTGCTTTGAGCATTGGCAGCAAGCGAGCCTATCAGCACCGCTGCCAACAACCATAGTCTCTTAGTTATCATGTCTTTGGCTTAATTCATCAATAATGCTGCAAAGATACGAAAATTTCTCACGCTCGGCAAAAATAATATATTTTTTTTGCACTCGCTTAATCGAATTTTTCGTACCTTTGCAGCAGAATTGCAATGAAAGAAAAGTGGATAAACATATTGCTGACGATACTTTTAGCCATTTTGGCTGTCCTTTGTATCAGAAGCATCGTACAAGAAACCAAACGACATAATACGGAAAATGTCAGAAACGAATAGCACGCGACAGCGGATTACTATCCGCTTGGGGCGCAACACGCTGGCGTTTGCCAGCATGGCCGACGACGATGAAAAAAGCATCGTCTATGAACCCTATGTAGTGAAAAGCGGCATATCGATGGCGGCCAACCTGCGTGAAGCCTTCAAGCAGGCCGACCTGCTGCTGCAGGCACCACCCCGTGCCATGGTGATGGTTGATGCCGACACGCTGATGGTACCCATAGAAGAGTTCAGCGAAAAAAACATCGAGACCCTGCATAACCATGCTTTCCCCAAGCGCGAAAAGGAGATTGTGCTCTACAATGTCCTGCCCGACCTGAACGCCGTGGCCGTATTCTCCATCAGCAAAGACCTGAACACCGTCGTCAGCGACCATTTTCAGGACACAAAGTTCACCAGCGCCATCGCACCCGTATGGCGCCATCTGCACCAGCGCAGTTTCACCGGCACAAGACAGAAACTATACGCCTACTTCCATGAAAGCAGGCTCGAGGTGTTTTGTTTCCAGCAGAACAGGTTCAAGTTCTGCAACTCGTTCGATGCATCACGCTGTCAGGACGCCGTATACTTCCTGCTCTATGTGTGGAACCAATTGCAGTTGGATGCCGGGAAAGACGAGTTGCACCTGGTGGGTGACCTGCCGGACGAGGCATTGCTCACCACCACGCTGAAGGAGTTCCTACAGAACGTGTATGTCATCAACCCTGTGGCCGACTTCAATGCACATCCCGCCACCAGCATTAAAGGTATGCCTTACGACATGCAGACGCTGTTTGTCAAGGGAAGGTGAAATGAATTGTGAATTGTGAGAATCATTACAGGAAAATACAAAGGACGACACTTCGAGGTGCCACGCTCGTTTAAGGCGCGGCCCACCACCGACTTTGCCAAGGAGAACATCTTCAACGTGCT
>CAMHDT010000028.1 GCA_946183985.1 uncultured Prevotella sp. | reverse complement strand
CGTTTCATGTTTCTCCTTATCTGAAAAGTTTGCTGCAAAGGTAGTGCAAACCGAGCGGAATGCAAAATAAAATTCCAATTTTATTTTTATTTCCGAGGTGCCGCCTACCTAAGACCGACAGGTCAAAGGTGGTGCAAACCGAGTGAAAAACCAAATTGAAACAAAAAAAATATTAAAAAGGAGTTGCCCCTGTCTGTCGTTTGCCGTAAAATGCTTATATTTGCATGATAGATACACCTGTAAGTAATTGACACTTAACTCTAATAGAAAGAATATGACGAACATAGCCATCTACACTCTGACTTCGGAACTGCACGATGAGCAGGCGGAGACGAGCAGGACAAGAATGTTTCTGGATGCCATTGGCGTGGAACATGAACTGAAGGGCGCCGACTATGCCGACTATGGCACTCATGCCCTCGATGTGATCCTTGTGCGCACCGGCGGCACGGAAGGACTGTTTAAGCGCTTGCTGCCGCAACTGCAGCGGCAAGGCGGCGGACGGCCGGTCTATCTGCTGGCCTCGCACACCAGCAATTCGCTGGCTGCCTCGATGGAGATACTGTCGTATCTGCGGCAGCAGGGTTTCAGCGGTGAGATTATCCATGGCAGCAACGATTATGTGCGCCAGCGTCTGCTGATGCTGGAACAGGTGGGCGAGGCTCTCTGCCAGTTGCGTGGCAGTAGGCTCGGCATCATCGGGCAACCGTCGGACTGGCTTATAGCGAGCAAGGCTGACCGCGCTGCCGTGGCCCGTCGACTGGGTATAGAACTGGTGGATGTGGAAATGGGAGAACTGATGAAGGTGCTGGAGACAACACCCGAGACGATGCCGGAGGAAGAATTGGCGTGTGAGTGTGTGAAACAGGCATTGCCTGGTGCACAGCACATCTACGGGGCATTGAAGACCGTGGTGGAGCAGCAGCGTCTCGACGGCTTTACGCTGCGGTGCTTCGACCTGCTCACGGCCGTGAAGAACACGGGCTGTCTGGCGTTGGCACGGCTCAATGCCGAGGGCATCGTGGCTGGCTGTGAAGGCGATGTGCCTGCCATGCTGTCGATGAAGATTGTGCAGGCCCTGACGGGCGTCTCTGGTTTCCAGGCCAATCCCTCATCGATAGACCCCGAGGCAGGCGAGATACTCTTTGCCCATTGTACCATACCGCTGAACATGGTGGAACGCTATGAATTCGACACACACTTCGAGTCGGGCATGGGCGTTGGCATCAGGGGCTATATGAAAAAAGGGCCCGTCACCGTGTTCAAGGTGGCGGGCGATCTGTCGCGCTTCTTTGTGGCTGAAGGAGTCCTGATGGAGAACTTGAGCAAACCGTCGTTGTGCCGCACACAGCAGGTTATCAGGCTCAACGACAAGGCTGCATCATCCTATTTCCTTACCAACCCCATAGGCAATCATCACATCATTGTGCCGGGACACTGGGCTGAACAACTCAGTTTCCTCCTGAAACAATGATGCAGGCACTTGAGTTGGAATAGGTGGAGGGCACGGTATAGGACACACCGTTATAAGTGACGGTGGCTCCTTTCCCGATGCTCTTCTTCGTGTAGGTCTGGGCTTGCTGCGTGCCTGCGTTGGTGGCACTGGCCTTGCTGCCTATGCCCATGACCTTTCCGCCGTTGATATAGAAACCGGTGTCGGTGTTGAATGCCTTGTTGGTGCCGATGGCATAGGCCTCGCCACCGCTGATGGTAAGTTTGCCCGTGGCTTTGATGGCGTTGGCCTTCGACTCGTTGACGGTACCCTCGGCATAGACGCCGCCCGTGGCAATGGCTTCAACTTTTCCGCCGCTGATGGTGAGGGCTCCCTTGGTGCTGATGGCCTTGCTGCCGTTGCCTGTGTTCACGAGTTTCATACTGCCGCCGCTGACGACCATGTCTGCATCGGCTTTCACGGCCTTCACATCCTCGCCTGTGGTGGTCACGCTGATGGTGCCGCCATTGAAGAGTGCCTGACCGTTCTGTTCGTCGGTAGCGTTGAGGGTGGCTTCGATGTCAATGCCGTCTGCCGCCACATTGCTGATGTTGACGGTGCCGCTGTTCATCTCCAGATACTGACCGATATGCATACCGTCGCTGGCAGCCTTTACAATATTGATTTTGCCGGTGAAGGTCTTCTTCAGTTTGGTATATTCATCGCTGCGGAAGCCGTGTCGGGCATTGCCGGTGATGTTGACGGTGCCGCCACCGCTGAACTCCGGATGTCCGTTGACGAAGAAACTGGCTTTCTGCGTGCCTTGGGCATAGTCGGCAAAGGTGTTGACCGTTCCGTCGTTGACGATGATGTCGATGCGCTTGCCGTTTGCAATGTTGATAGGCGCACCTGTGTTGCTGGTCAGCGTCAGGCCGTTGAGCACCACGGTGGCCTTCAGTTCGCCGTCCATGTTAAACGAGCCGTTGGTCGACGAACCGCTCAGCGTATAGGTTATCTCGTCAGTCACATCGGCACCCTGCACCAGGGTTACGTCGGCACCACTCACGGTGGCTGTCATATGGCGGGCGATGTTGCCGGCAATGACTACCGAGACCGTACTGCCGCTATAGGCCACGCTCACGGTGTTGTCGGCCACCGTAGCCTGTCCCACAGTCATGCTGCTGATGTCTGTCACGGCAAAGGACTTGCCGCAGATGGTGAGCGTCTGCCCGTTGTCGGTATAGGTCATCTCGCCGGTCTGTGAGGATGCGAAGGCATAGGTGATACTGCCCGTCTTAACGTTAAGCGTCTGTGCTATGGCCACAGCCACGGCACAGACGGCAATGATGCATGTAAGGATGCGTTTCATCGAATGTGTATTTTGGTTGACTGGTTGTTGATCTTCACGATGTAGATGCCGGGGCGCAGACCCTTGGTAACAGCATCGTTGGCTGCCGTGTAGCGGTCGATGAGCATGCCGTTGGCATTGGCTATCAGCACTTGTGCACCGGCAGGAGCCGAGATCTGCAGCGTACGGCCGTCAACACGGAGCGTGGATGCGGGCATCATTTGTTCGCTGATGCCTGTCGACTCTGTCTCCGAGAAATACATCTTTGACAGCGTGCTGAGACTGAAGGATTCCGTGCCATTGCCAGTAGTGGCCTTCAGGTAACCGTCGGCAAAGGTCATGGTGAGCCCGTTGACTGTCAGTGCCTTTTCTGTTCCGTTCTGTAGTCCGATGATGAGATAGTTATAGTCTGCGGCCATTGTTGTCAGCGTGGCGACCATCGTGACTAGTGCAATCAGAATACGTTTCATATAAGTAAGCATTATTTTGTTGATTAATACAATAGTATAAATGGTTTCGATATTCTTTATGTCGGTTATGTCGGTGGCAAAATTAAGTAAAAATGTTGACATAGACAAAAAAAACGTGAAAATCCTTTGGCTGTTAATGAAATATTTACTATTTTTGCCAAAACTTAGAACTATTACTATTGTAAACATTATGATAGAGAGTACATTCAAGTCGCGAGTAGTTGGTGTTGGCCTCAGCATTGACCAGACTGTTTATGCCGTTGTCGATGTGAGAGGCAACATCATTGCAAAGTCCCAGTTTGCTACAACTGACTTTAACAATGTGAATGAATTCGTTACCTTCCTGTGTGAGCGTATCGTGGAATTGGTGGAAGCCAACGGCGGGTATGAGACCATTAGGTCGGTGGGCATCAGCGTGCCCAGCGGCAACTTCAAGTCGGGATGTATGGAGAATTCACCCAACTTGCCGTGGAAAGGGCAGATACCATTGGCGGCCATGATGCGTGACCGCCTTGGCTTGGCTGTGGCACTAGGCAATGATGCCCATGTGCGTGCACTAGGAGAATATGTGTTTGGCAGTGCCCATGGCTTGAAGGACTTTATTGTGGTGCATTTGGGCCATGGCGTGGGCAGCAGCATCTTCACCAATGGAAAGGCCTATCTTGGAAGCGATGGCTTCTCGGGCGAGATAGGACATACATGTCTTGTGCATGGCGGCCGTCTTTGCGGCTGCGGCAATAAAGGCTGTCTGGAGGCCTATATCGGTGCAAGAGGCGTTATGAAGACGACGCAGGAGGTTCTGGAAGAAGATGCGCGTCCGTCGCTGATGCGTGAGCGGGAAATCAACTCGCCCCGCGATGTGTTCCGTTGCTGCGAGGAAGGCGATGAACTGGCCATCGAGGTGTTCCGCCGTACTGGTTACCTCCTTGGCATCGGTCTGGCTAACTATGCATCGATACTTAATCCGGAGGCTATTATTCTGGCAGGTGGCATTAGTCGTGCTGGCAAATGGCTGATGGAGCCAGCCAGTGAATCGTTTGAGGAGCATGTGTTCCACAATATAAAGGGTAAGGTGAAGTTGCTGCGGACAAGCCTGAATCCCGATGAACGCGATGTGCTCGGTGCCAGTGCCTTGGCATGGGATGTGAAAGAATATTCGCTGTTTATCTAAATGGATATAGAGAGAATAAAGCAAATCGTTGAAGCGACGCCCAATCTTAGTACCGCCCTCGGGATGGAGTTTATCTCCACACCCGAGGACGATACGTGTATGGCCCGCATGAAAGTTGATGAGCGCAACCGGCAGCCGTTCGGGTTCCTGAGCGGTGGCGCTTCATTGGCGTTGGCCGAGAATCTGGCTGGCGTAGCATCGTCGGCACTGTGTCCTGGCTCTGCTTGTGTGGGCATTGAGGTCAGTGGCAGTCATGTGAAGGCTGTGGCCGAGGGTGACACCGTTACGGCGCGTGCCCAGTTGTTGCATGGCGGCTCGACGCTTCATGTGTGGCGCATAGATATAACCGATACAGCAGGCGACCTGATTTCGAGTGTGCGTGTCACCAACTATGTAATCAAACAGAAATGACAGGTTTTGCTCTGTACAGATTTCCTTATGAACAACAGGTGACATTGCTGGCGCAAACCAGCGGTGAGCCTATAGAATTGTCTTCGTGTGAGGCTCTTAATGGCCGCTCGGGGTTTGTGGTGGCTCCCTTTGAGATCACCCCGCAGTGTCCTGTTGTGCTGATTCGCCCTGACAGTGTCCAAACCTTTAGTAATGCCGAGGAACTAGATCATCTGGAAAATCTGGATATTCTAGAACATCTAGAGCATCTAGACAATATAGAAAGCCTCTCCAGGACTACTTATGCCGATGATTTCCGGCAATTCTTTATCCCCCTCGAAACAGGCACTTTTCGGAAGATTGTGTTGAGTCGTTGCGCCATCAGCAGGCGTCTGCCAGACGACCAGCCGCTGCAGTTGTTCAGAAAAGCCTGCATACGCTATCCTCGCTTGTTTGTGTCGCTGGTCTATACGCCAAAGAGCGGTTTGTGGCTGACGGCCACTCCGGAAATACTCTTGGAAGGCGTGGCAGGACAATGGCGTACCATAGCCTTGGCTGGCACGATGAAACTGGAGGGGGAACTGTTGAAAGGCGAGGGCGAACAGGTGGCGTGGAGCACCAAGAATATTCAGGAACAGCGCTACGTGGCCACCTATCTGTCTGGCTGTCTGAAGCGTTTTGCCAATGATGTCCGCGAAGAGGGACCACGTACGGTGCGGGCAGCCAACCTGGTACACCTGCGTAGCGACTTCACTTTCACCTTATTAGATAGCGCACGCGTGGGAACGCTGCTACAGACCTTGCATCCTACGCCTGCCGTCTGCGGTCTGCCCAAAGAGGAAACCTTCCGTTTTATTTTGGCAAATGAGCATACGCCACGTCGGTATTACAGTGGGTTCATGGGACCGCTTAACATGGCTTCGGCTACCCGTCTCTATGTGTCGTTGCGCTGTATGCAGATAACGGCAGACCACTATCGGATGTATGCCGGGGGTGGACTGCTCAATGACAGCGTAGAGGAACAGGAGTGGCTGGAGACGGAGGCAAAACTGGAAACCATGCGCATGATTCTGCATGATTCTGACACAATATCAGAATAAAAGAATGTTGTTCCTTCTGTTATTGTGTCTTTAGAATTTAGTTACTCGGCCAATAGAACTTCGAGGAGTAGAGGACGCTTGCTTTCTGCTGTGATAAGCCAGTCGATGTCCTGCTGCATCTGTTCTTTGTCCTCTGCACACAGATAGTGAATGTTGTTTTGCTGACAGATGCCTTCTGCTGTGGTGTGGTGCGCGGCTGCCACATATTTATCGCGGGCAGGACTCTTCTCTAATCCCGGCAGCATATCGAAGATGCCGCCTTTGCCATTGTTCAGCAGGAGAATGCGGAAGTTGCCCCGGAGGTTTTGGTTCCATAGGGCATTCTGGTCGTAGAAGAAACTGAGGTCGCCAATGACACAGAACACGGGGTCGTCGGTAACGAGAGAGCAGCCTGCTGCCGTGGATAGCGACCCTTCAATGCCGTTGACTCCACGATTGCAATAGACAGGTGCTTTGGCATAGGTGTTGGCCAGGCGGATGGCCATGCTGTTGGCATAATGTACGATGCTTGTGCCTCGTCGTGCTTCAAAATATCTCACAGCGGCGGCTTGTGAATAAGGAGGCCCGCTGGCATCTGTCTGCTGGCGTAAAGCGCTGAGCAGTGCTTCCCATTTCTGTATGAAGGGATGAGGCATCTCTTCCAGATTGAAGCGAATCATGTCGGCCACCACCTCGCCGTCGCCTTGAATGACGTGGGTAAGGTTCATAAATGTGTCGGTCACCTCGCCCTCGCGGTTCACCACCCATGTCTCCTTGGCCTTGCGCAGAAAATGCTTCAGCCGTTTGCTGACGATAGAGCCGCCGGTATAGAGCACGAAGTCGGGTGTGAAACTCTCATCGTCGCCTATTTTTGCGACCGCCTCATCCATCAGCGGGTTCATGGGTTGCCCGGCAATGAGCATGGGCCGCTTGGCTTGCATGAACATGCGGCACACATGGGTTAGCGTGATGTTTGTTGCATCGGCAGGAGTGAAGTCAATCTTGCGCTCACGGGGAAGTGCCGGCACTGAAAAACCAAACAACGGCTCTGTGATGGGAACGTTGATATGTACGGGGGCATGCTTCTCTATTAGGGCCTCGTTGACCAGACGGTTGCAATACCAGCGCTCTTCGTCGTTGTGTGGCTCTGGCAGCGACACGGCCCGGCGCACAAAACGGCCGAGGGCGTCGGGCTGAGGCAGTGTCTGTCCGTCGAGTTGGTCAATCCATTGCTGAGGGCGGTCGGCACTGATGACCACTATTGGCTGATGCTGATAGTAGGCCTCAGCCACGGCAGGTGCCACATTGAGCAGGGCTGTGCCGCTGGTGACGCACACCACTACTGGCTGTCGTAAGATCTGGGCCATGCCCAGGGCATAGAACGCTGCCGACCGCTCGTCGGTCACAGGGTAGCATTGTATGTCGGGGCACTCGTTCAGGTTGTGAACGATGGGAGCATTACGACTGCCAGGACAAACCACCGCATGATGAATGCCATGAGCCACTAGTAGGCTGGTAAGTATGTTTACATTCTCTTTGTCGGAATACATGATATCATCTTTTCGGCATCAGTATTTGAATGAGGAACCGCCCACAAACTCGCGCATGATGCTGGTGGGTGGTATTTCCTTGTCGCTGACGGGCAAGAAGAAATGTATGAACTTGAGCAGACGATGAGCCTCGGCATATTCCGGACAGTTCTTCGGTACCGAGGCCAAGATGATCTCGGCATGGATGCGGAGCACGGCGAACTCGATGTTCAGGGCCGAGTTGAACATCACATCGGCCGTTTCCTGATAGGGGAATATCCACTGGTCTTCGGCCTCGCACACGTTCTTCCACTGGGCGATGGTCTCCTGAGCGGTATAGGCCCCCTTGTTGTAGTCGCGTATGATGCGGCGCAGCAGACGGTTGTCGCGCACAGGAATCCAGTTGTGGTCGTCGAGCGAGATGCTGGTCAGGGCCGAGATGTATACCTTGTACTTCATGTAGTCGGGAATCTTCTCGGTGAGCAGTGGGTTCAAGGCATGTATGCCCTCGATAATAAGTACCGTGTCGCTGCCCATCTTCAGTTTCTTTCCATTGTATTCGCGCTTGCCTGTCACGAAGTTGTACTCCGGCACCTCCACGCGCTCGCCCTTCATCAGTCGCATCAGATGGTCTTCCATCAGATGATAGTCCACGGTCTCGATATTGTCGAAGTCATAGTCGCCATTGGGCAACTTCGGCGTATCTACGCGGTTCACGAAATAGTCGTCGGTAGAGAACGACACGGGGCGCAGGCCACAGGCCAGCAGTTGTACCGACAGACGCTTGCAGAACGTGGTCTTTCCCGAACTGCTGGGCCCCGTGATGAGCACAATCCTCACGGCATCCTGCTCGCGGTGGAACCTGCGGTCAATCTCCTCGGCTATCTGCACAATTTTCTTTTCTTGCAAGGCTTCCGACACCTGTATGAGTTCCGAGGCATGGCCGCGCATGATAGCCTTGTTCACATCGCCCGCATTGGACAGGCGCATGATGATGTCCCAGCGGGTCTTCTCGGCAAACATCTCATAGGTCTTGGGCTGGTCTACCTTTGCTGCCAGCAGGTTGGGGTTGTTCCAGTCGGGCACCCTGAGCAGCAGACCGTCCTCATAGTGCTCCAGCCCCCATACTTTCAGGTAGCCGGCACTTGGTACCAACGGGCCATAATAGTAGTCTACGGTATCGCCCAGCGTGTAGTAGTCGCTATAGATTTGTCCGCTTGTCTCCAGCAGTTTCACTTTGTCGGAGAAACCGCGGTCGGCAAACACGCGGATAGCCTCTTCAGTGGTGGCTTCGGTGCGGCGGAAAGGCATGTCGAGGTCAATGATTTCCTGCATCCGATTCTTTATCTGCTCCACATCATTGTCGGTCAGCGCATTCCCGTCTTTCTTCTTGAAGTTACAGTAGTAGCCGCGGCACAGCGAGTGCTCGACAAACAGTTTCGACCCGGGGAAGATGTCCTGTGTGGCTTTATATAGCACGAAACTGAGCGATCGCACATAGACACGGTGGCCACTGCCCGCACGGGCATCGAGAAATTCCACATCCCTGTTCTGGTAGAGACGGAATTTCAGCCCTTGTGAGGCGTTATTTACTTTGGCCGAGACCACGGGATAGGGGAGTTTGATCTCATCAGCAAATTCCTGATAGACATCGAGCAGAGAGCATCCTTCTGGAAAACTCTTTGTCACGTTGTTGTTCTTGCAGCGAATCTGAAGCATAAAGGTAACTGATTATTTCACGGTTTTGGCGCGTTTCTTGGCTGTTTTCTGATAAGCCTTCAGTTCATTGGCAGTGGCGAGGCCCTTCTTTACGCGGAACTCCTGACGGGCCAGTCGCATCTGCTCCAGAAAACGCTCGCTGGTGTGCAGACGGGCATAGGCGGCCGAGGCTGCCAGACGACCGGCATCGACATCGCTCTGCCAATGGGCACCTACGATGATGCGACTCTCACCATACATCAGGCCGCGGGCCAGTAGCGTGTCAGCCCGGTCTGGGTTGATTTCCGACAGCAATAGGGCGGCACTCCAGCCAAGGATGGTGTGGCCGGAAGGGTAGGAGCCATTTCTGCGCAGACCGGGCTCGTCGGCGGGATATAGCGTCTGCTCATTGAAACGCATGAAGGGACGCTTGCGCATATAATAGCGTTTGGGCAGCGTGCAAATGCTGTCGCAGGTGGCAGTGCCCTCGCGCAATACTTTATAGATTTCAGGCGTCTCTTCTTTTGAGATCTGTAGGCCGAAAGGCTCGCTGAACTCACGGATGATGCAGTTCAGGCCATAGACAGCGTCACGGATGGCGATGTCCGCTCGTTCCTTGTTCTGTCGCATTGACTTGCCCCAGAAATATTGCATGACATCATAGGAGAAGTGGGCATCGAAGGTGTCGGGAGGCGCCGGACACCATTTCAGCATGTCGGGCATCTCTTTCGTGGTGAAATATGCCTCCACAGGAGATTCGTCATTCTGTGCCTGAGCACATACGGCAGCCATGATCAGCCCAGCCATCATCATTATTTTTTTCATACAGATAGGATATTCCATGTTTCTAGTCCGAGGGTTAGTATCCTCGCGTTCGCAGAGCGCAAAGTTACGAAAAGTAATTGGAACGCACAAGGAAAAGAGCGTCTTTTTTCTGTTCCAGAAGAATAGTAAAGAAATAATTTGGCTGTCTCGTCCTTTCTTCGTATTTTTGCATGATGGAATACGGAACGAAAGGTTCCTGAAGAAAATGAAACTAAACAAGAAAAGATATGGAACAGAGACAATGGAAAGAGATTCGTAAGTTCGAGGAGATTCTCTTCGAAACGTATAATGGCATAGCCAAGATTACCATCAACCGGCCGCACTATCGCAATGCCTTTACCCCCAAGACCACATGGGAACTGAGTCAGGCCTTTGCCATGTGTCGCGAGATGCAGGATATATCGGTGGTGTTGCTCACTGGTGCCATGAGCGAGGTGCCCGAGGGCAAGCGTCTCGCCGATGTGAAGCACGCCTTCTGCTCGGGTGGCGACATGCATGTGAAAGGTCGTGGCGGCTATGTCGACGACGAAGGTGTGCCCCGTCTGAGCGTGCTCGATGTGCAGATGCAGATACGGCGCCTGCCCAAGCCCGTCATCGCCATGGTCAACGGCTATGCCATCGGCGGCGGTCATGTTTTGCATCTGGTGTGCGACCTGACCATCGCCTCAGAGAATGCCGTCTTCGGGCAGACAGGCCCCAAGGTAGGCTCGTTCGACGCAGGCTTCGGTTCCAGTTATCTGGCCCGCATCGTAGGACAGAAAAAAGCCCGTGAGATATGGTTCCTGTGTCGTCAGTACTCGGCTCGTGAGGCCGAGCAGATGGGCATGGTGAACAAGGTGGTGCCCTTGGACCGTCTGGAGGATGAGTGTGTGGCATGGGCCGAGGAGATGATGGAGCGCTCGCCGCTGGCACTGCGCATGATAAAGGCAGGCCTCAATGCCGAACTTGACGGACAGGCCGGCATTCAGGAACTGGCAGGCGACTGCACCATGCTCTATTATTTCCTCGACGAGGCTCAGGAAGGCGGCAAGGCATTCCTTGAGAAGCGCAAGCCCGATTTCAAGAAATACCCTAAGATGCCATGATTATCAGGCCAAAGATTTTGCCAATTAAACAAATTGTCGTACTTTTGCAGCACCAAAGGATAATCAACGCAAGCAATGGCTAATAATTTAAGATTTCAGGTAGTGGAAGAGGCATTCAAGAAGAGTGCCGTAGAAGTGAAACAACCGAAAGAGCGTCCGTCGGAGTATTTCGGTAAATATGTGTTCAACAGGCAGAAAATGTATAAGTATCTGCCAAAGGATGTCTACGACTCGCTCGTCAATGTCATTGACAATGGCGCACGCCTCGACCGCTCTATTGCCGATGCCGTGGCCGCTGGCATGAAACAGTGGGCACAGGAGATGGGTGCCACCCACTATACACACTGGTTCCAGCCCCTGACCGAGGGAACGGCCGAGAAACACGACGCTTTTGTGGAGCACGACGGCAAAGGTGGCATGGTTGAGAACTTCAGCGGTAAACTGCTCGTTCAGCAGGAGCCCGATGCCTCGTCGTTTCCCAACGGTGGCATACGCAACACCTTCGAGGCTCGCGGCTATTCTGCCTGGGATCCCACCTCGCCAGTGTTCATCATCGACGACACGCTCTGCATTCCCACCATCTTCATTGCCTATACCGGCGAGGCCCTCGACTATAAGGCACCGCTCCTGCGTGCCCTCCATGCCGTTGACAAGGCGGCCACCGATGTGTGTTCGCTGTTCTACGACGATGTGACCAAGGTGCAGGTGAACCTGGGCTGGGAGCAGGAGTATTTTTTGGTGGACGAAGGTCTTTTCTCAGCACGTCCCGACCTGCTCATGACCGGCCGTACGCTCATGGGCCACGAGAGTGCCAAGAACCAGCAGATGGACGACCACTACTTCGGCACCATCCCCGACCGCGTGCAGGCCTTCATGAAAGACCTTGAGATACAGGCCCTGGAACTGGCCATCCCTGTGAAGACGCGCCACAACGAGGTGGCTCCCAACCAGTTTGAGTTGGCACCCATCTTCGAGGAGTGCAACCTGGCCGTCGACCACAACATGCTGCTCATGTCGCTCATGAAGCGTGTGGCCCGCAAGCACGGCTTCCGCGTGTTGCTCCACGAAAAGCCCTTCGACGGCATCAACGGCTCGGGCAAGCACAACAACTGGAGCCTGTCGGCCGATAATGGTGTGCTGCTGCATGCTCCCGGCAAGACACCGGAGGAAAACCTGCGCTTCGTCACCTTCATCGTAGAGACCCTGATGGCCGTCTATCGTCACAATGGCCTGCTGAAGGCATCGATTATGAGTGCCACCAACGCCCACCGTCTGGGTGGCAACGAGGCGCCGCCCGCCATCATCTCCAGTTTCCTGGGCACGCAACTCACCGAACTGCTCGACCATATTGAGACATCATCGGCCAACGAGTTGTTTAACCTGAAGGGCAAGCAGGGCATGGAGATAGACATTCCGCAGATTCCCGACCTCATCGTAGACAATACCGACCGCAACCGCACCTCGCCCTTCGCCTTCACAGGCAACCGCTTCGAGTTCCGCGCACCAGGGTCGAGCGTCAACTGCGCCAGCGCCATGATAGCCCTCAATGCAGCCATGGCCGAGAGCCTGACATCGTTCAAGGAGCGGGTAGATGGCAAGATGGCCGAGGGTAAAGAGAAACTTCCCGCTATCCTCGAGGTGCTGAAAGCCGATGTGAAGACCTGTAAGCCCATCCGTTTCGACGGCAACGGCTATTCGGAGGAATGGGTGAAGGAGGCAGCGCGTCGCGGACTGGATGTGGAGACATCATGTCCCGTCATCTTCGAGCATTATCTCGACGATTCGAGCATCAAGATGTTTGAGAGCACCAAGGTCATGACAGCCAAGGAACTGGAGGCCCGCAACGAGGTGAAATGGGAGATGTATGTGAAGACCGTGCAGATAGAGGCCCGCGTGCTGGGCGACCTGGCCATGAACCATATCATCCCTGTGGCCACGCACTATCAGAGCCAACTCATCAAGAACGTGCAGGGCATGAAGGACATCTTCTCGTCAGCCATCTTCAACACCGAGAAAGCCACGCGCCTGTCGAGCCGTAACCTGAAACTTATCGAGGAGGTTGCCGAGCGCACAGAGAAGATAGAGCAACTGGTAGAGGAACTGACCGATGCCCGCCGTGTGGCCAACCGCATCGAGCGCATCCACCAGCGTGCCATTGCCTATCACGACACCGTCTGCCCGAAGATGGATGCCATCCGCCGGGAGTGCGACCATCTGGAGATGATTGTAGAAGACGGTCTGTGGACGCTGCCCAAATACCGCGAACTCCTGTTTATCCGGTAAGAAAGTCTTATGATTCCCCCATCATGGCGTCACGGATAGTGGCGCCATGTTTTTTAATATCCAGTCCAGTTGCCGGCGGTTAGTGGCATCGCTGGTCCAATGCTCGTTGACGGGGGTGATGAGACTTTCCTTCTCACACTTCAGCAGGTTCCATACGGCATAACTCGTGGTGGGTGGACAGGTGTTGTCGTTATAGCCCCATGTCATGTAGGTCTTGGCCTTGATATAGGGGGCAAAGCAGCACACATCGAAATAGGGCAATGTCTGCAGATGTTGTGGGGTGAGGAAGCCTTCTGCTTTTGAGAAGTGGGGATAGCCGTGGGTGCAACCCTCCTCGGCAGCAGCGGCCATATCGCTGAGTGCGGGGTGGTTGGCCACACAGAGCGTCACACGGGGGTCGAGGGCAGCAGCGATGAGCGACAGCGCACCCCCTTGACTGCCACCTTGGGTAATGACGTTCTTGCCATCCCATTCGGGCAGCGAGCAGAGGAAGTCTATGCAGCGTACAAGTCCCAGATAGACATGCTTCATGTAATAATGGTCACGACTGTCGATGCCCTGATAGAGATAGCCCTTCTCACGACCGTCGAAGGCTGAGCGCACATCGTTGAAGTAGGACTCAGGCATCAGCGGGTTCATGCCGTGAATCTCGGTGATGAAGCGGATGACGCCGTTCTCCGGGTAGTAGTCACGTGAATTCGGCTCTTTAATAGTCTTCACCCCAGCCCCCGGGGGGCAAAGCACCACGGGATGACTGCCCGCCTTGGCATTCTTAGGCATCATCAGCAGGCCGTAGAGTGCCTGATGCTGACGGTTCAGGTCGATGCGCACGAGGTAGCAGTCGGTCTTGTCGGTAGTAAACTCCTTGCAGGGTGTCTTCGTGAACTTCAGCGGATACTGGGCAGTTTCCTTCAGGTTGTCCTGCCAGAACTGCCAGAAGTCCTTCGGCTCTTGCGTGTAAGGCATAATCTTCTCGGGCGAAAAGCCTATCTTCACGTGGTGCTGATAGGTGGCACCGTCGAGTTTCATGGTCAGACGGATGTCGCGGAAGCAAGGTTTCTTTGCAGTTCCGGCCTTGATGACTGCGCGCCCGTTCTTCAGCGTGACGGTGCCCCTGGTGTCAGCCTCCATCAGATCGCTGCCGATGGCATACTCCACCACGCCGTCACGCGGTATGCCATACTTATAGAACTGTACCTCGACTGTGACCTGCTCGCCCGTCTTATAGAGCCAGTCGGCATGGTCGGGCACAGTCACCCAGAGATAGTCGCTCTTGTAAGGATAATTCTCTGCGTGAAGACTAACAAGTCCCAACAGAGAGAGAAGAATTGTAAGTAGTTGTTTCATGACTATTGAGTTATTCTATTTTTATTATTTGCGATGTATGACCACCCCTGACCACATAGGTGCCAGAACGAAGCAAGCCTCGGACTACGGCATAGGGCATTTGGGCATAGAGGCAGATGCCGCTGACCGTGTAGACGTCGACAAGGGTTTCAGGGGCAATGACGGCATTGATGCCGCTGACGATGGCCGTGACGCGCAACTTGCCATCTGTAAGCAGCGTCGAGGCATCCAGTTCATAGCCAACGCCGCCATCATCGACTTTCACGATGAAGTTGCCTGAATGCGTGCCGCTGACTTTATAGACCGTAATCTCATCGCCGACCTGCAACTTTCGCGTGGTGGGAACAGAGACGAGGATGGTGTCGCCCTCGTGTTTCAGATTGCCATTCACGGTAAGACAGGTGTTGCCCGATGCTTTCAGTTGGCAGAGCGTAGTGGCACCCATGTTCATCGTCAGGCTCTGCACAGTGGCCGTACCGGTGATGATTCCCTTTTCAGCAACCGTCACGAGTCCTGTGGTGACGGGTGTTGTGGTGGTATTACTGAGTTCCAATGTGCCGCCGTTGACGGTGATGGGCGATGTGCTGCCAGCCGTCTTCAGTGTCAGTCGCCCTGTTCCTTCCTTGGTCACAGCCGTCGCCTTGAAGAGTCCAGAGAAGGTCATGTTGCTATTGAGATAGCCTATCTTGTAGGTGGTCAGCCCGCTGAGAACGCCGTCGGTGGCCGTTCCGCTAATGGCACCAATCTTCAGCGTGGCGGTCTGCTGGTTGCCGTTGCCGCTGCCGTAGTGGGCAATACTGGTGGCAGCATCCACCTTCAGCGTGGCCTTCGACATGTCGGTAACGTTGGTCATCAGTCGCCACTGGCTGCCCGAGGCTGTCAGCACGCCCTCATAGTCCTTGAAGTTGAGGCCGATGTCGCAGCGCACATATTTCGATACGAGCGTAAGGTTTCCTTTGCCCTTTACGCTACCGTTTATTTTTCCACGCGAAGACCCAACAATCTTGTTGGTAGTGCCTTCCTGCACAGTAACGACATGGTTGAAGGTGGGTACGGTGGATGTGCTGTTCACATCAATCTGATGCACCTCGCCACCTGCCAGCAGCATGGGTGAGCCGCTTTTGCCAAACGTTGAGTTCCATGCTCCCTGTGCCACGATACCCTTTTTCACGATGAGTCCCGCAAAGTTATTCGCGCCACCATAAGAGAAGTTCAGTTGTCCGGCACCATCCTTCACGAGATAGCCCGTTCCACTGACGGCGCCCTTTAGCGAGAGGGCACTGCTGCTCTGGGTGATACGGATGGTGGCAGTGTCGGTAAGAGTCATCTGGCGGTCAGTGCCCATGTTATCCTTCGAGAGGACGAGCGTGCCGCCATTCAGTTGCAGATTGCCTTTGTCGGCTGTGGCAGCACCGAGCGCACTTTTCTGCCCTCCGTCGTAGAGGTTTGGAACGGTGAGCACGCCACCATTCACGATGGTCTGGCCTGTATAGTCGCTGTACTTCATGTTCAGTGTGACGCTGGCATCCTTGTTAACGGTCAGTCCGCCCTCGCCGCTGAGTCCGCCCTCACCGCTAAGGGTGTAGGTGCCGCTGTCGAAGAAGACCCCGTTGGTGACCATCATCTCGTTGACAGTGATGCTCTTCTGTGGTGCTTGCGCATTAAAGACGACGACATCGCCAGCCACAAACGATGTTGCATCGGTGATTATGAAATTCTTGGTCTTATAGTCCCATACCTTGCTTTCGCTCCCTGTCCATACGACATTTTCCTGTGGAGTACGAGTCTCATTAAAAACCAAGACGAGATACTTGTTTTCGCGAACCACGAGGTCGTAGTTGATGCCCTCCAGTCCGCGCACTTTTAGTTTCGTCACATCGCAGGTCAGGTTCCCACTACACTGGGCCAGCACACATTCACCGGCACCCTTGTCTTCAAAACTAATTGTGATGTAGTTTGTGCCCTTGAAGGTAAGGTCGCCCTCCACCGAGAGACAATCCGTGCCACGTTTGCTGAATTCCAGATAGACATTGCCAGGTAGCGTCATGCTCTTCTTTGACACCATCTGTTCAGGTGCGAGTCGACAGCCCTCATAGTTTAGGGCACCCTCGAATGTGATGGTATCCTGAAGGATGGCATTACCGCTCAACGTGCCGCGTGCCCGCAGTTCCACGGGACCGGCTATCTCGCCGTTGACGCAGAGCACGCCTTCGCTGATGAGGTTCTTGCCAGTATGCCCCAGGTTGCAGTTGAACGTTACCGTTCCCTGCATCGACTTGACGAGTTGTCCATTGCCTGTTGTACCTGTACCATTAAAGGTATAGTCATGACCACGAGGATTCATCAGATAGAGTGTGGTTGGTTCATGGTTCACGGTGATTGGTTCTTGGTTGTTTCCCTGCAGGTCGAACATCACGCTTTTGCCGCTGGCCATCTGGTTGCGCACATCGGCTTCAAAAACAGGAGGAAGCGGTGGCAGTGGCATGTCGCCACCCAGATAGAACCCCGTGTTGGGATGCTGGTAGTAGCCACGTGTGGTACAGTCACCGCTGTAGTGCGGGTCTTGCTGCAGGCAATAGATGCTGTAGTTGGTAGGCATGGCGGTGGTGTAGCCCACAAGTCCTGTACTGCTATTGTCGTTTTGCTTGGCAAGTATCACCTCCTCGCGCCAGTCGCCCATGATGTCGCCCATGAAGGCAGGGCGTGTGCCCGTGCCGCCATGCGAGGCCCAGTTGCTCTCCTGTGAGAACTCTACCAGACGGTCACCCAGCACCTTCGACACCATCATATTGGTGCCCCAGCCACTGCCGCCGGGCGAGTTAATCCACTCGCGCTGCAGGTCGCCGTCCCACCAGCAACCTTCATACATCGAGCCCGAGCGGGTCTGCCCGGTCTTTTCACCCTTGCAGTCATATACGAACTCATCGGCATAACTCAGTATCTCATAGCCCTTGTGCGAGGCATCCATGTCGAGACAGGTGCCGCGCCCTACATCATAGACAGAGGACAGATACCACTCCTTGATATGCTCTGCCGTTCTGGCATCGTAGAGACACTGTCCCAGCAGGGCGCTCTGCTGAATGGAAAAGCCCTCCAGCCCTGGACGGTCGGGGTCGATGTCGCTGATAATAAAACGGTCGCCGTGGGCCAGACCGGTGGATACGAACCTGCCCTGTGCCGGATTCACCCCGTAACTGCCCGTCCACAACTCGTCGCAGCCGTCACCATCGCCATCCAGAATGCGAATCTGGTGGAACTCGGCACAGAGGGGCTGCTTGTCGTTGGCACTCCAGGTATGACTATGGTGCCAGTTGCTTGCAGTCGCGTCAGCCCAGTCAAAATCCCAGGCCAGCACATAGACATGGTGCAGGCCTCCGCTCTCACGGTCAGCACACTCCATGACGAGCGACGGGTGGATGCCGTCGAGGTAGGCTATGCCGTAGTGACCCTCCATGGCCCCATAGCCAAAATTCATGTAACTGCTGCGGTTGTCGCGGCCATAACTGTCGCGGCCGTCGGTCAGCGTGGCGTAGTTGGCTTCAGCATGATATTTCTCCTCGCCTGTCAGCCCATCGATGATGCTGATGTACATGGGCGGGTTACGCTTCGTCTGTGTGCGGTAGTCCGTGATACCGTCGCCGTCAGTATCTGCCGTATCGCTGCCACCCGCATACTTGCCCCAAGCCTCCTGCTGCTTGTTCCAGAAACGGGTGCCGTCGCTACTGCGGATGATGACCTCACAGCGACCGTCGCAGTCGATGTCCCACGCCACGACCATATCGTTCTGTCCGCTGCAGATATTCACATTCGGCCCCATGTCCACCGTCCACAGCAGTTCGCCCGAGAAGCGGTAGGCTTGAATCTTGTGTGAAGTGGTAGCCGAGTTGTCGCCGCCCTCCTCGCTGTCGGCCGCACCAGCATATAAACGGTCCGCCACCAAGGCGTCATATTCGCCGTCGCCATCGGTATCCATGGGCCAGCAGTATTTCGTGCGATAGTCGTCACGGTGTATCACGTTGTCGTCGAAGTCAATATTCAGCCACACATTGGGCCACGGCTGCGTCTTGTAGAGGAAAGGCTTGCTCATTGGGCCCTCTACACCCTCGGGGGTGATGGCCGTCACGGCATACTCGGTATTGTTTGCCAGCGCTGACGGCTTGTAGTTCGTCACCTTCAGGGGCGTGGTGTTCATCTTCGTGAACTGCGTTGCGCCCTGTGTGCGCTTATACACATTATAGGTGGTACCCTCAGGCTCCTGTGCCAGTTTGCGCCACGAGACAAGGTAGCCCGTGCCCCCCGATGAGGTAACGCTACGGCCGCCAGAGCGATAAACGGCCACCACGCCACGGTCCAATGGCTGCCCGAGCCGCTGGGCAAAGAGCGAAGAATGGGAAAACACAACAAGCATGACTGTCACACCGATATGCGACAATGCCATCAGAGCGTAGCATTTTGATTTCATATAATTTGTAGTTTGTTTGGTTTTGAAGAAAACTTGCTGCAAAGGTACGAAAAAATTATGAATTATAAATTATAAATTGTGAATTATTTCGTATCTTTGCAGCCAAAACAATGACAAGCATGAAGCATATTTGGCGAAGCGGTGTGTATAGCTGCGGCTGCCTGTGGCGAAGGGTATCCTCTCCTGCTGGTCATAGGCACAGTGGCGACACTTATAGCGTTGTACTTTCATGCGAATAATCACCTTCTTGCCACCTATGGGAAGCCCTACGAAGTCACGGAAACGGTAGCCATTCTTCACCAAATGACGCTTTCCGCACTTCGGACACACTTTTTCTCGCTCTTTTGTTTGGATATGCAGGATAATTGTGTTACCTTTGTATTCCTCACGGGTACATTCATGGGTGTATAGACCCCAGGCATGATATAGAAAACTGCTGTTCATACTTGTACATTTGTTTGTGGTTATTCAAATATACAAAAATAACAGCGGTTTTCTTCTATAGTATCACTTTATCACTCGAAATGTCGGATGAACCAGAATTATTGCCTAAGCCTTACATCGAACTCACGTTCCGTTAGGGTCAAAGGCAGGCCGTCTTG
>CAMHDT010000027.1 GCA_946183985.1 uncultured Prevotella sp. | reverse complement strand
CCTCGCTCGTCATCGACGACCTCCTGCACAGCATCACACAGGAATTCAACATGACTACCATCATCAACACCCACGACATGAACTCGGTGATGGGCATTGGCGAGAACATCCTGTTCATCTACGAAGGGCACAAAGAATGGCAGGGCCAGTCGTCAGAGATTATGCACTCCACCAACAAACGACTCACCGACTTCATCTTCGCCAGCGACCTGCTGAAGGAAATGCGGCAGGCGGTGGTCAACAACGAATAATGCACTCCCCATGCAGTGGACTGACCGCATAAGACAAGTAAAGATATGGCTGGTGGTGGTGGCAATAGCCATCACGGCCACCTCACTCTACGTGTCACACAGACTGGTGAGCGACCTGCAGACCGAGGAGCGGACAAAGATGGAGATATGGGCCGAGGCCATGCGCGCCTTCACTGAGGCCGACGAGCAGACCGACTTGTCGCTCGTGTCAAAGGTCATCGAAGGCAACAACACCATTCCCGTGGTCGTATTGAGCAACGACGGAGAGGTGCTCGACTACAGCAACATCGACGACACGACCAATCTGGCAAAACGTTTTCTGGACATCGGCGACACCATCCGCATCAGCAATTATCAACTGCTGTGCTACGATGAATCGACCATGTTGAAACGACTCACCCAATATCCCTATTGGGCACTGGGCATCGTCACCATCTTCGTGGTGGTAGCCATCTTTGCTCTGCTGGCATCGAAGCGTGCTGAGCAGAACAAAGTATGGGTGGGGCTGTCAAAAGAAACAGCCCACCAGTTGGGCACCCCCATCTCATCGCTGATGGCATGGGTGGAAGTGCTGAAAGAAGCCTACCCCGACGACGAACTCATCCCCGAGATGGCCAACGATGTAAAACGCCTGGAGCGCATCGCCGAACGCTTCTCGAAGATAGGGTCGCTGCCTGAGCCCGTCGACACGCCCATGCAGGATGTGCTCGACCATGTCATCAGTTATATGGACAAACGCACCTCGCAGAAGGTGACCATCAAAGGGCACTATCCCAACCACCCCGTCATCGCACGCATCAACGCCTCGCTCTTCGAGTGGGTGTTTGAGAACCTGTGCAAGAACGCCGTCGATGCCATGGAAGGTGGCAGCGGGAAAATAGACCTGTGGCTGCTGGAAGAAGACGACATCGTGGCCGTTGAGGTGGTGGACACCGGCAAGGGCATCCGCAAGAAAGATGTGAAAAACGTATTCCGTCCAGGCTTCACCACCAAAAAACGCGGCTGGGGCCTCGGCCTGTCGCTGGCCAAGCGCATTGTAGAGGAATATCATCATGGGCACATCTTCGTCAAGGTATCCGAGCCTGGCCGAGGCACAACCTTCCGCATTGAACTGAAAGCGAAAAGATAAAAAGGCGGGGCCTCCGTCTTCTCACAGAAACTGCACACCCTTCTGTCTTGTGTGCAAAAAGCAAAAAAAATAGAGAAAAATTGGCCGTATTCGGAAAAAAGTTTGTAACTTTGCAGCCGCTAAAGAAGTGAATATGTGTTACTTAGAGCAGTTTGATATTGATTTAAAGGCACTTACGCAAGATGTAACACCTCTTGAATGGGGGCTTGACAACCAATTTTTCAACGCGCTCGAAGGCGCACAAGTGCAGGGAGGCACATTGCATGTGTCGGGGTCTATACGCAAGACCGTCGGCTTTTTTGAACTCCTGCTGCACACTAACGGCACAGTTCGCATACCATGTGACCGCTGCCTAGACCTGATGGACCAGCCCATAGAGGCTGACCTGCGTCTGGTAGTGAAACTGGGAAGCGAATACCAGGAAGACGATGACATCATCACCGTAGACGAGAGCGACCCAACGCTCAACACGGCATGGTTCATCTACGAGTCAGTCATATTGGCGGTACCCATCCAGCACGTTCATCAACCTGGCGATTGCAACGATGCTATGATGCGAGTGCTCAGCGAGCACTCGGCTGCCCGAAGCAGTGATGCGGACGCTGAAGATGCGATTGACCCACGATGGGAGAAATTGAGAAATTTAAAAATTTAAAGGTTAAAGTAATACAATTATGGCACATCCTAAAAGAAGACAATCAAGCACTCGTACTGCCAAGCGTCGCACTCACGACAAGGCAGTAGCACCTACGCTGGCAGTATGCCCCAACTGTGGCGCTTATTATGTGTATCACACCGTATGCCCCACCTGTGGTTACTATCGCGGCAAGGTCGCTATCAAGATGGACGAAGAGGTTGCTGAATAATGGGAAAGATTAACGCGATCATCACCGGCGTCGGAGGCTACGTGCCCGACTATGTCCTCACCAACGAGGAATTGTCGCGCATGGTCGACACCAACGATGAATGGATTATGACGCGTGTCGGAATCAAGGAGCGCCGCATCCTCACCGAAGAGGGTCTCGGCACATCCTATATGGCGCGCAAGGCTGCCAAGCAACTCATGAAGAAGACAGGGGCCGACCCCGACTCTATTGATGCGTTGATTGTAGCCACATCGACAGCCGACTATCACTACCCCTCGACAGCCAGCATCGTCATTGGCAAACTGGGACTGAAGAACGCTATGGCCTTCGACTTCTGGGCAGCCTGCTGCGGATTCATCTACAGCCTCGATGTGGCCTCGTCGATGATTCAGAGCGGCCGCTACAAGCGCATCATCCTCATCGGTGCCGACAAGATGTCGTCAGTCACCGACTACAAGGACCGCAACACCTGTCCCCTTTTTGGCGACGGTGCCGCAGCCGTGATGCTTGAAGCCACCGAAGAAGAAAATATCGGCCTGATAGACTCCTATCTCCGTACCGACGGACTAGGCTTGCCTTTCCTTCACATGAAGGCCGGCGGCTCTGTAAGTCCTGCAAGTCACTTCACCGTGGATCATCGTATGCACTTCACCTATCAGGAGGGTCGCACCGTGTTCCGCTATGCCGTGACCAACATGAGCGATGACTGCGCACTCATTGCCGAGCGCAACAACCTGAACAAGGACAACATCAACTGGGTTGTCCCCCATCAGGCCAACATGCGCATCATTGAGGCAGTGGCCAAGCGTCTGGACATGCCCATGGAGAAGGTGATGGTCAATATTGAGCGCTTCGGCAACACATCGGCTGCCACCATTCCTCTGGCATTGTGGGAGTATGAGCCCAAACTCAGGAAAGGCGACAACATCATCATGACCGCCTTTGGAGCCGGCTTCGTTCACGGAGCCAACTACCTGCGCTGGGCTTACGACGGAAAGTAACCCCTCAAGCCATAACACTTAAAGAGGCGAAGCATCGCAACAACGATGGCTTCGCTTCTTTTTTGGGGGGCCATCCACTTTTTCGCCTTTTTACTTTCAATTATTTGGCCATCTCAATAAAAATACCGATATTTGCAGACAGAAAAGGACAGGACATGAAACATAAAGCAGGATTTGTGAATATTGTGGGCAACCCCAACGTGGGAAAGTCTACACTAATGAACCAACTGGTGGGCGAGCGCATCTCGATAGCCACCTTCAAGGCGCAGACCACACGCCACCGCATCATGGGCATCGTCAACACCGACGACATGCAGATTGTGTTCAGCGACACGCCTGGCGTGCTGAAACCCAACTATAAGTTGCAGGAGTCGATGCTGGCTTTCTCTGAGAGTGCGCTGGCCGATGCCGATGTGCTGCTCTATGTGACCGATGTGGTGGAGAACCCGGAGAAGAACATGGACTTCCTGGAGAAGGTGCAGAAAATGACCATTCCCGTGCTGCTACTCATCAATAAAATTGACGAGAGCGATCAAAAGAAGTTAGGGGATATTGTCGAGAAATGGCACTCGTTATTGCCTAATGCCGAGATTCTGCCTATCTCTGCCAAGAACAAGTTTGGTACGGATCTTATTCTGAAACGTATTGAGGAACTGTTGCCCGAGAGCCCCGCCTTCTTCGACAAGGACCAACTGACCGACAAGCCCGCCCGCTTCTTCGTCTCAGAGATTATCCGAGAGAAAATCCTGCTCTACTACGACAAGGAGATACCCTACTCGGTGGAAGTGGTGGTGGAGCAATTCAAGGAAAACGACCGTCAGATACACATCAACGCTGTGATCTATGTGGAGCGTGACTCGCAGAAAGGCATCATCATCGGCCATCAGGGCGTGGCTCTGAAGAAGGTGTCCACCGAAGCCCGCAAGACTCTGGAGAAGTTCTTCGACAAACATATCTTCCTTGAGGTCTTCGTCAAAGTCGACAAGGACTGGCGCTCGTCGAAAAAAGAACTCGACAATTTCGGGTACAACCCAGAGTGAATTGATAATTCTTTCAGTCGCTACGCTTGGTGAAAGCGTCCCTTTGGGCCGAGCGGATAATTGTGAATTGATAATTGTGAATTGATAATTGTGAATTGATATATTGATATGGGTAACTTAGTAGCCATCGTGGGACGCCCTAACGTGGGCAAATCCACACTGTTCAACCGTCTGACCAACTCGCGACAGGCTATCGTGAGCGATGAGGCCGGCACCACCCGCGACCGCCAGTATGGCAAGTGCGAGTGGACGGGCCATGAGTTCTCGGTGGTAGACACCGGCGGATGGGTGGTCAACAGCGACGACATTTTTGAAGAAGAGATACGTAAGCAGGTGGTCATTGCCACCGAAGAGGCCGACTTGGTGCTCTTCGTGTGCGACATCAAGAACGGCGTGACCGACTGGGACATGGATGTGGCCCAGATTCTGCGCCGTGCCAAACTGCCGGTTATCCTTGTGGCCAACAAAGCCGACGATAACAAGGACCACTACGGACAATACGAGTTCTACAAACTGGGACTGGGCGACCCCTACCCCATCAGTGCCGCCACCGGCAGCGGCACGGGCGACCTGCTCGATAAAATCATCGAGACGCTGCCGCCTAAGCCAAAAGACGAACTGGAAGAGGGCATCCCCCGCTTTGCTGTGGTGGGCCGCCCCAATGCCGGCAAGTCAAGCCTCATCAATGCCTTCATCGGCGAGGAGCGTAACATCGTGACCGATATTGCAGGCACCACACGCGACAGCATCTATACCCGCTACGACAAGTTCGGCTTCGACTTCTATCTGGTCGACACAGCCGGCATCCGCCGCAAGAACAAAGTGTCGGAAGACCTGGAGTTCTACAGCGTGATGCGCTCCATCCGCGCCATTGAAAACAGCGATGTATGCATTCTCATGATCGATGCCACCCGCGGCATTGAGGCACAGGACATGAACATCTTCCAACTCATACAGAAGAACAATAAGAGTCTGGTGGTGGTGGTCAACAAATGGGACCTGGTGGAAGAGAAATCGCAGATAGTCATCGACACCTTCGAGAATGCTATCCGCAACCGAATGGCACCGTTTACCGACTTCCCCATCATCTTTGCATCGGCACTCACCAAGCAGCGCATTTTCAAGGTGCTTGAAACAGCCAAAGAAGTGTATCTGAACCGCAAGGTTCGCATCGGCACCACCAAACTCAACGAAGTAATGCTGCCCCTCATTGAGGCGACACCGCCACCCAGCATCAAGGGCAAGTTTATCAAGATAAAGTATGTGAGCCAGGTGCCCGACACGCAGATTCCCACCTTTATCTTCTATGCCAACCTGCCACAGTATGTGAAAGAGCCCTATAAGCGCTTTCTTGAAAACAAGATTCGCGAGAACTGGAAACTCACAGGCTCACCCATCAACATCTTCATCAGGCAGAAATAATGAAAAGAAGCAAGTTTGGATTGATAGGAACGACAAGGGCTCTTGTATCTATAGTATCTATAGCAACGATAGCAACCGCAAGCCTCACAGCCTGCACTTCGGCCACACCAGAGGAGCAGGCTATGCTGACGGCACAAGAGGGCTACAAGCATCTGGTGGCCGGCAACTACGAGGCTTTCCTTGAAGCCAGGGCAGGCATGGACAGCATTCCCCCCTCCTACCGCGAGCAGTTGCTTACATCCTACAAACAGTTCATGCATCAGCAGCGCATAGCCCATCAAGACATTGTGGGTGTTCAGGCCACACGTGTGCAGATGGACTCTGCACAGCATCTGATGCAGGTCTTCCTGCTCATCAACTATGCCGACAGCACACAAGAAGAAATCGTGGTGCCTATGGTGGAGCAAGACGACTGCTGGAAGTTGAAATAGCAGCCCCTTACAGCATAAGAAAAGGCAGGAACAACGTGGTTCCTGCCTTCTTATGTTATTTCCTTAACGGTTGTTGAAGTTGAAGTCTACCCGACCATTGGTACGTTCGTTGGTAAACACGCCCCGATAGTTGCCGCCCGTCAGCACACCGTCAAACTTGCCTATATAGCCGCCGTTGGCAAAAAACTCGTTCAGCACCAGACGCCCTGTGGACGCATCATAGGAATCGAAGGTCACATCACGCGTGGTAGCCACACCGTTAGCGGTAAACTGCACGGTGCCGCCATTCTCAATGCTCAACGACAGGACAGCATCGTCATAGCCCCCCAGTGTGCCCTGCATCTGCAGGTGCCCGCCGCCATTAGTTGCTTCCAGCCCCGACATCTGCGAGTAGGTGTCAGTAGCCTGCGGCTCATAGTAGACCGTTGTATCAGGCTGTTCACTCTCCAGCCTGTCGAGTGCCGTTGGCCCAGAGGTTGTTGTCGAAGTGCTGCTGATATGCGGTCTTTCAAACAGGAAGGTTTCGGCCACGAAGCCAATAATACCGATGCCGATAATCAGTAGCGGCAGAGCAATGATAGCCACAACACCCATAATAATCCACTTCGTGTTCGACTTTTTCTTTGGCGGTAAGGGCTTTTTCCAGGCTGCACCCTGCCCCGACAGTTGCGTAGCATTGCCATCAGGCTGAGGGTCTTGCCACGCCTTCTCTGTTGTGTTCTGATAATCGTCTTCCATCATTTTCTATATTTAATTCAACTTTTGCAAATTCACTCTATAACCTATAACCTCTAACCACTAACCACTAACCTATAACCTCTAACCTATAACCTATAACCACTATTTACTGCGACTATAGACCGATTCCGTACCAAACAGATAGGAAGGCTGATAGCCACCGAAATCCACCACGATTTTCTCAAACACGATGCCGGGATGGCGCGGCTGGAGCGTCAGTTCATGTGTCGGCCCACCAGCCACAGGCATCTCCACCGTTTTCTCCACCACACGGCGGGCCACAGTAGGATAGAACTCTGAGTACATATACGGCTGACGGTCGACAAGCGTTTTGTTGAAGTTCACCACCTGCGGCTCCGAGCCGTCCATGCTCACGCTATACTCATGACCGCCCACATTGAGGAAGTCGAGCGTCGACTTCACCACCACATGCACTTTTACGGCGGTGAGAGGAGAGATAACCGATTCTGGCAGTGTAAAGCGATAAGTAAGCAAGGCATTGCCCACGGGCTGCGTATAAGGCGTCAGCGCCACAGCACTACGCGTGCGCCCATAATAGGGATAGACGCTCCACTGCGCGCCCTCGTCGGCCTTGCTGCTGTAGAAGTGCTCCGCCTCCATAGCCACAAAGCCGTTGGAAGGCTGGAAGGTGTAGCCGCCCGGCTCTCCGTCAGGCACTATGGTCGTGGCCGGCATCATGTCGCGACGGAAGTTGTCGTTCCACGAACGGTAGCCTATGTGTTTCTGCGTCATCATACCGTCCCACTTGCCCTGGCTCATCACCTTATTATAATAGTGGCAGAGCATAGAGTCGCGCTTGAAGCATTGCTCCACCCGGTGTGCCCACAGGTTGGCATCAGGGCTGCCCTGCTGCGCCATCTGCCTGTTCATGGCCTGCGCATAATACATATCATAGAGGTTGGCCATAGCCTGCACAGGAAACAGTATCAACTGCCTGTAGGCATCATGCTGCTCCTCGGGCAACTCGTTGAAGAGGCGCAGGGCGCGCATCTCCAACCGCGCATAGTCATCAGCCACCTGCTTCCACTCGCCCGTCTCCACATTATACGTCTGCGCGTCGAGCATCTCGGGGGTCACGCGGCCCATATACTGGCAGTTCTGGTTGTAGATCGAGGCGGCTTCCTCGGCAGCAGGACTGCCGAGCACACTGGTGAAGAAATGCTGCGTGTGGTCGGTCACGTTCTGCTGGGTGTATGCCTTCGGGTTCCAGGCCATATCCATGAAGAGTTGAATGGGATACTCCATAGGCTTGAGATCGCCCACATTAAGAATCCACATACGCTGGATGCCATAATCATAGGCCAGCGACAGTTGCTCGAACATCTGCTGTGTCTGCGTCACGTTAAGCCACTTGGTGTTGCGCGGCGCACCCACATAGTCCACATGGTAGTAGATGCCCCAGCCACCCGGGTGCTTGCGTTCCTTCTCATCGACGGGCACCCGGCGAATGTTGCCCCAGTTGTCGTCGCACACCAGCATAATCACATCGTCGGGCACCCGGAAGCCCGCATCGTAGTAGTCCTGCACCTCCTTATAGAGGGCCCACACCTGCGTGGTCTTGTTGGCAGGTTTGCCCGTCACCTCCTTGATTATCTGCCGCTGGTTCTTCACAATGCGCTCCATCAACTTCGTGTCGGCCGTCTCGCTCATCGCCTCGTCGCCGTCGCCGCGCATACCGATGGTCACCATATCCTCGGTGCCCTTCATGCGCTCGATGCCCTCACGGAAGAACTTGTCCAGACGCTCCTGATTGGTCTGATAGTTCCACGGCCCCCACTCCCCGCGGTGGCGGGCATACTCCTGATGGTTGCGTGCCATAGGCTCATGATGACTGGTGCCCATGATCACACCCATGCGGTCGGCCAGTTTGCCGTTCTCAGGGTCGTCGGCATAGAACGCCCATCCCCACATGGCGGGCCACATCATATTTCCCTTCAGGCGCAGAATCAACTCAAAGACCTTCTCGTAGAAGCGATGGTCGCCATAGTTAGTGCCGAAGGTGTTCTTCACCCACGAGGTGAGACAGGGCGCCTCATCGTTGAGGAAGATGCCGCGAAACTCCACAGCCGGTTCGCCATCGGTGAAGATACCTTTCTTGATATATGCCTGCTCATGTTTCTGAACGGGAATGTCAGCCCAGAAATACCAGGGCGAGACGCCCAACTGCCGACTCAACTCATAGATGCCATAGATGGTACCCCGGCGGTCGCTGCCTGCAATCACCAGTTCTTCGCCCACGGTGGTGATGATGAATTTCTCGCGTTTGCCCTTCAGGTCGGCCAGCCCCAACTTATCGATGTCTTTATTTTTACCTATGGTACCAATCAAGATGTTTGCCTGATCCATGCCCAAAGTGTTCTTAAGGTCGGCTTGCAGGTTGCTGATGGCCATCTTCACCCCTTCATAGTCGGCTTCGCTATACCTGATGGTGCCCTCTGCAAGGCGCACGGCATCCGTCTCTGGTGTAAACACCACGAATTGTTCTGCGCCGCGTGTCATTGTTGCACCCGTCAGCACCAGCAGCGCTAAGATGATTCTCTTCATTATTCTTGTCAGTTTTTAGTTTCGGCTACAAAGATAATCATATTTTTCCAAACCACATCTTGTTTTTGTCTCAATAATTAAATAAAAAAGAGAGGCGTCACACATAGAAAGTGCGACGCCTCTCTTTTTTATTTAATTATTGATGTGCCATTTATGGCCATCTGTGTTACTTACCAACCGGGGTTCTGAACGAGGTTAGGATTCTTTTCCATCACTTCAAGAGGAATGGGGAACAACTCGTGCTTACCCTCCTTGAAGCCGACGGTATGACCGTGATCCTTAGCGTCCTGGGTTCCGATGATGTAGAAACGACCGTTGGCATGCTGGGCCAGCACATTGTCGCCAGCAGCAATAGGACGGGTCATGGTGTCGTATACAACGGGAACATTGGTACCTGCCTTCTTGATTCTGGCAATGGCATCAGCGTCCTTCCAACGCATGATATCCAACCAACGGCAACCCTCTGCCCACATCTCGAACATCTTCTCTTTCTTCAACTCGTCCATCGTAGCCTGTGTGCTGATGTGCTGTGAACCTGCACGCTGCTGAATCTGCTGGAGATAAGGCAAAGCCTTAGATGCTTCACCGGTCTGGATGCATGCTTCGATATAGTTGAAGAGCACCTCGGCATAACGCATCACACAATAGTTGCGCATGGTGATGTTGTTGCCCGACTTAGCGCCATCGGTATCAGACTTCTTCATGAGGAACTTCTTCTGCAGCCAGAAGGAGTTGCCATAGAGACCATTACCCGTCAGACCCAACTTGTCGCTCTTCACGGCGTCGTCATAAGGCATAGCGTTCAATGAAGCATCAGCATAGTTGCGGAAATCGCCGAACACAGCCTGATCAATATTGACAAGCGATGCCTTGAAACGCTGTGAGTCGCCATCGTTATCATGGAAAGCGTCGCCAAACTCCTGGGGAACGCCAATGCCACCCCAGCCGCCAATGCCGGTATAAGCCATATAGGGAGCGCCACCCACGAAGCGGTCTTCACGCCACATCCAAACGTTCGTCTCCATCCAAGAAGACATCGGAATGAGACCAGACCAGCCTTTCTTACCATCATCATGTGCGATGTTGCCTTCGAACACCTTCTCCTCGTTGAGGTCACCCTCGAGGTGGAAGAGATCCTCCCAGTTTGCGGCGAGCGCATACTTGTTGGATTTAATCACCTTCTCCAGGGCAGTCTTGGCCTCAGCGTAGTCGCCTGCAAACAGGTATGCCTTACCTGCGAGGGCCTGAGCAAAGCCTTTGGAAACACGTGCTGCCATTGACTTATCAGCGGTATTCTCACGCTCTTTCAAGAATGGCTCAGCCTCTTCACACTGCTTAGCAACCCACTCAAACAGTCCCTTCTGGTCGAGTTTATAGTTCTCGTCGTTATTGCAGTTATAAGGCAGTGCATCGCCAGGGAGCACATGGTCTACCAGAGGAGGCGTGCCCCAAAGGGCTGCCAGCAGGAAATAGTCATAGGCACGCAGCACACGAGCCTCTGCTACATACTGCTTAACGGTGGCATTGTCGGACTGTCCGAAGTGATCCATGACCAGGTTACAGGTGTAGACAGAGAGGAACAATCCTTTATAGAGGAACTTACAAGTCTCAGCCGATGTGTCGTAGCGGAACTCGTTGAGTGTGTTGTTGAACTCGTGGTCGGTATAGTCGCCACCAGCGCCGTAGATATCGTCAGCGCAAAGGTTCAACATGTTCTTATACGGCGTATAGATGCCAGGGGCACCCGTCAGGTCTGGCTGACGGCCTAATACGTTACCGACGAATCCCTGATATGCTGCAGTAAGTGCACCTAAGGCATTGTCGGGGTCATTATAGAAAACATCAGCATCGACGACACCTTTCTGTTCGATGTCCAACTGATCCTCGCAAGATGTAAAGCCCACCATACCGGTAGCCAATGCGAGTGCAAGATATATTGTCTTTTTCATTCTGTTGTACTTTTAAATTAAAAACTTTTTCTTGACACCTTTAATAATTTAGGCTTAGAAGGTGAGGTTGACACCGAATGTGAGCTTCTTAGAGGTAGGATACTGACCATTGTCGAAACCACGGTTGAAACCAGAACCCATAGAAGCAGTCTCAGGATCGGCACCAGGATAACTCGTGATGGTGAAGAAGTCGTCGAGAGACACATAGACGCGTGCATTGTTGATGAGCGCCTTCTTTGTGATGCTGGCAGGCAGCGTGTAGCCCAACTGGATCTGCTTGAACTTGAAGTAAGAACCGTTGAACACGGCAGCACTTGAACTGAAGAATGTCCAGTCAGAACCCACAAGTTTCATGTCAGGATACTTTCCTATTGATATGATTTTGCCATTAGCATCTGATTTGGTTGAGTTCTTCCAGAAGGTTGTCAGGCTGTTCACCTGCCAGTTCTCACCGCCGACCATGACATTGTAGATGTCGTTGCCTGCAACACCAGTACCGAATACGGTGAAGTCGAAGCCCTTGTACTCAAGGTTAACGGTGATACCGTAAGTGAAGTTAGGAATAGCGGAACCTACATACTGCTTGTCGTCGTCGGTAGGAGCATTGGTAATTTGACCGTCCTTGGTGTAGTAGAGGGCCTTACCTGTCTCTTTCTCAACACCGGCGTACTTCCAGCCATACATGTACCAGATGGGGTATCCCTTCTCGAAGAGAGGAGCCAGGCGGTTGTTGAAACCATTCAGAGCGGGTTCATCGGGCGAAATGCGGTCGGCCACAGATGCCACTTCCTTCACCTCGTTGTGGAGGGTACCGAAGTTTGCCGTCACGCTGTAGCGGAGATCACCCACCTTGTCGCGCCATCCAAGTTCAAAGTCGAAACCATAGTTGTTCACCTTACCAGAGTTAGCATACGAACTGGAAACACCGATTTCGGGCAGTGGAGCAATCTTGATCAGCAGGTCCTTGGTGTTCTTGTTATAGTAGTCAATGCCCAGACTCAGGCGGTTGTTCAGGAAACGTGCATCCAGACCCAGGTCAAACTGTTCAGAGGTCTCCCATTTCAAGTTTGGATTAGCCAGACCCGTAGGCTTAGAACCGAGCGTCACATCACCAGAATTACCATCCATCTGATACCAGTTGCTGTTCAGCGAGATAGGAGCGGTGTAAGGATAGTTGTTCAGGATATTGATATTACCGTTGCGGCCCCAAGAAGCGCGGAGTTTCAAGAATGAAACAAGGTCCTGACTAACGGCATCCTTGAAGAACTTCTCGTTGCTGATGGTCCAGCCAGCCGAGACAGAGGGGAAGGTGCCCCAACGGTTGTTTTTCTTCAGTTTAGACGAGTCGAAAGCGTCACGACGGATATTGAACTGGAAGAAATAGCGATCATCATAAGAATATGACAGACGGCCGAAATATGACAGTTCAGTAGCATCGCTGGGCGAATTGGAAACATTCTTTGTTACGCTGGAGAGCACATAACTCATATACTGGAAGTTTTTAGCGTCGCCCGACAGGATGGGATCAGTATCTTCTGCACTGGCACTGAGGTTGTCAGTATGGGTCTTAGCGAACGACATACCAATCATTGCGCCAATATTGTGCTTACCAATCGTCTTATTGTAGTTGGCAAAGTTCTCCCACTGATAGTAGAAACCTGTATTGTTCTCTGCATTAATGGTGTACTTCGTATCATTAGCCATTGAGTTGATATAGAAAGGCTTCTGATAGTTGTGGTAGTTGCTCTGCCAGAGGCGATAGCCCAGGCGCGAGGTGATGACCAGACCATCCAGCGGTGTGAGGTTGGCAGCCATGTTACCACGGAGGGTAAAACCACCACGAGACTGATCGCGACGGTTAATCTGCCACAGGGGGTTACCGGCCGAGTGAGCCAAGAGTTTAGAACTGCCATAGTAGTTGCCATCGGCATCGAGGGGAACGTACTTGCCCTCTTGGACAGCAGCATACTGACCCAGACCAAATGCAGACTCAGGAGCATCATACGGAATGGTCACAGGAGTCAGAGGGTCAATAGAAACAACACCGTTCAATACAGAGCCGTAACCATTGGTAACACCCTTGGTCTTCCACTTCTCGAGTGAGTTGTTGGTCGAAATGCTCAACCAGTCATAGATTTTATAGTCAGCATTAATCTGGCCGGTGATACGCTTGTAAACGTCCTGGCTGCCTTTTACGATACCATTGTTGTCTACAAGGTTCAATGCAGCAAGGAAATGACCCTTGTCGTTGCCACCCTGCACGGTGATATTGTGCTGCATGGACCAACTGTCCTCGAACACGGCGTCATACCAGTCAGTATTGGTGCCATCATAATGGTAAACATTCTCAAGGTCACCGTCATGCAGGTCGCCACGATAGGTGTGGTACTCGATGAATCCAGGGGCATCAAACAGTTCTGCCTTTTTACCAAGCGACTGGCGAGAAGCCTTGAACTCATAACTTACCATACTCTTACCAGCCTGAGCCTTGCCAGTCTTGGTGGTAATCAGCACGACGCCGTTACCAGCCTGGGCACCATAGATGGCTGCAGAGGCAGCATCTTTCAGGATTTCCATGCTCTCAATGAGAGAGGGGTCCAGATACTGGATATTGTCTACTTTCAGACCATCAACGATGAGCAACGGGCCGATATTACCGCTGTTTGAAGAGAAACCGCGTACGCGGATCTCAGCACCTGAACCAGGAGCGCCACTATTGATAATCTGTACGCCAGATACTTTACCCTGAAGGGCAGCAGCAGCATCGGTCGTAGCAAGACCCTTGATGTCGTCAGCCTTTATGGATGCCACAGCACCAGTCAGGTCAGACTTCTTCTGAACACCGTAGCCGATGACCACCACATCGTTCAGGGTGTTGCGGTCTTCGCTGAGCGTGATAGCCGAAAGATTGCCGTCGGCACTCACTTCGAGCGGCTCATAGCCTACATAGGACACAATCAGTTTGGCCCCTGGCTTTGCATTAATGGTGAAATTGCCGTTGGCATCGGTCACCGCACGGACATTGGTGCCTTTCACTTGCACCGTAGCACCGATTAGCGGTCCCTCACTGTCAACCACACTTCCTTTAACAACTTTCTGCTGTTGCACTTCTTCCACTCCGAGAGTGGTGTCAGCAGCCATTGTCTGCACAGGAATGACACAACCAGCGGTCATAGCCAATCCTAACATCCATGCTTTTTGACTTAGGAATAAATTCATAGGTTTTTGGTTTTAGTTAATAAAAGAAATAATAATTTATGGTTAATACTGTTAATGTTTCATGATTCAGGTTTCAGGTTTAATTTTGAATGTTTAAAAAATTTAGGTAACATAGCGTTTTCGAGTGCAAAATAAGTAAATGTTTTTTCTCAAGCGTTTCATTTATGGCTCATTTTATTGTCATTTTGTGCTTTTTCAGGCATTTCTTAATATTCTATGGTCATCTTCGTCAAGTCGGCATCGTCAGAACTGGTGCCAATGAGTATTTCGTACTTGCCGGACTTCACACGCATGGTGTTGGTCTCGGGGTCGAAGAACTCAAACGACTTGCGGGTGAGACCCATCGACACGTGGCATGTCTCGCCGGGTTTGATGTTGTCGGCCGTGCGCTGGAAGGCACGGAGCGACTTCAGCGGCCCGTCGGGGTCCTGCAGGTTGCGGATGTAGACCTGCACAACGGTTCCACCCGCACGAGTGCCCACATTGCTGACGGGAACCTTTATTTCGTAGACAGGCTGGGCATCGTCGTCTGCAGAGGCTTCGCTGCGCGTAACCATCGGCTCGCCGATCTCGAACTGCGTATAACTCAGTCCGTAGCCAAAGGGGAAGAGGGCGTCATTGAAATAGCGATAGGTGCGCCCCTTCATCGAATAGTCCTCATAGTCGGGCAGTTGGTCGCTGTTTTTATAGAAAGTAATGGGCAGTTTGCCTGTGGGATTATAGTCGCCGAAGAGCACATCGGCCACAGCGGTACCACCCTCCTGACCTGGATACCAAGCCTGCACGATGGCATCGCAGATGTCTGTCTCAGGCTGCAGGGCAATGCACGAGCCCGAGCAGTTGACAAAGATGATTTGCTTGCCGGCGGCCTTCAGCGCCTTGAGGAAATCGCGCTGCACCTTGGGCAGTTCAATATGGGTGCGGTCGCCACCCTTGAAGCCATCGATGCTGACGGGCATCTCCTCACCCTCGAGGGCTGGCGAGATGCCCCCCACGAAGACGACCTTGTCAATGCCCTCCAACTGACTGATAGTCTGCTGGTAGTCAATGGGCAGTTCTTTGGCAATGTTAATGGCCAGGTTAGCATTATAAGTATGTACGTGCGCGAAGCGTACCTCTATATTATAACTCTTGCCGGCCTCAGCCTGTATGGCCACACGGTTGGGTGTGGTGCGCCAGATGCGATGACGGAACTTGCGCTCGCCGTCGATGTAGAGTTCAAACTGTCCGCAGCCGTCTACGTTCACCACATATTCGCCAGCCTCCTTCGGTGTGAAGACGGTCTCGTACTTTGCCGAGAAGTCTTCCAACTGTACGCCGGGGGCAAAGTTGTGCATGCCAAAGGTGGTGACGGCCAGCGGCGTGGTGTAATACTGTGTGGTGACGGGCTTGCCTTCCATCTCGCGGTTGTTCCAGAAGGTTCCCTTCATGCCTTTCTTTCCCTCAAAACTGCACTGCGAGGCCATCAGGCACTCCATCACCTTGTCGTAAGTCAGGTCGCAGCCAGGAATATATTTCACCTTTTCACTTTTCAACTTTTTAACTTTCACCTTTTCACAGATACCATCGAGGATGGTGATGGTATGGTTGGGCTGTCCGTTATAGTTGCCCCACATCATCGGCGTATTGTCGGCATTGGGACCAATGACGGCAATCCGTTCCTTGCCTTTCTGAAGGGGAAGGATATTGTTCTTGTTCTGCAGCAGCACGATGGTCTGGCGGGCCATGTCGAGTGCCAGTTGGCGACTTTCCTTGGTATCCATGGCCGAATAGGGAATCTTTGACCATTCCACGAGCGAGGGATCGTCCATCTCGCCCAGATCGAAACGGCCTTCCAGCAGGCGCACCACATGCTTGTCTACCTCAGCCTCGGTAATGAGGCCACGGCGCACAGCCTCAGGAATGCTCTTATAGGCATAGCCGTAGCCGCACTCCACATCGGTGCCGGCAATAGTTGCCTTTGCAGAGGCAGTGACGGGCGACGACGAACTCTTGTGCGAGGTATAGAAGTCGGAAACGGCACCGCAGTCGCTCACCACCAGATAGTCAAAGCCCCACTCATCGCGCAGAATCTGCTGCAGCAGACGGTTGGAACCACAGCACGGGTCATCGTCAAGGCGCTGGTAGGCACACATCACCTCGCGCACCTTGGCATCCTGCACCAGCGTCTTGAAGGCGGGCATGTAGGTCTCCCACATGTCACGCGGCGACACATCGGTAAGATTGGCCGAATGGCGCGTATACTCAGGGCCGCTATGCACGGCATAATGCTTGGCACAGGCCCACAACTTGCGATACTTCGAGGTCTCTGGCCCCTGCAGGCCACGCACCACCTGGGTGCCCATGACACTGGTCAGATAGGGGTCTTCGCCGTATGTTTCCTGGCCGCGTCCCCACCGCGGGTCGCGGAAAATGTTCACATTGGGCGTCCACACCGAAAGGCTGTGGAACTTCTCGTCCTCTCCACCGTTGAGCATACGATGGTTGTACTGCGCACGAAACTCGGTGCTGGCCACATCGAACACCTTATATACCATATTGGGATTCCATGAGGCCGCCAAGGCCACTGGCTCTGGAAACACCGTCACGTTGCCCATGTTGGCGGCCCCGTGAAGGGCTTCGCTCCACCAGAAGAACTTCTTGATGCCCAAACGCGGAATAGCAGGGCTCTCGTCGAGCATCAACTGAGCCTTTTCCTCCAGCGTGAGGCGCGAGCAGAGATCCTTGGCCCGCTCACGTGCACTGAGCGACGGATCTTGATAAGGCAATGTCTGTGCCGTCAAGGCAGCCATGCAGAATTGCAACAAAACAAAAACATAAAAACGTTGTTTCATCATCGGTCGTTATAGTTTTAGAATACGCTACAAAATTACGACAAATACGCTGTTTTTGCTTGTATATATGTTGCATTTTATTGCCACTGCGTCACATTGAGGGAACAAGTGGACACCGGATGCAGCCCCTATGAAAAAAAATGACTATATTTGCAACAAAGAACATTGAACATTGAACATTGAACATTGAACATTGAACATTGAACATTGAACATTGAATATTGACCATTGAACATTGAACTATAAAACATAAAACTATAAACCATATGAAGCAAACCTTAACACTACTGTTCATGGCCGTGCCGCTATGGATGACGGCACAGAATCCCATCGTCCGCGACCAGTTTACAGCCGACCCTACCGCACGCGTATTTAATAATAAGGTGTATCTGTATGCCTCGCACGACATCACGCCACCGGCATCGCAGCGTCAAGACTGGTTCTGCATGGAAGACTACCACGTGTTCTCGTCAGAGAACCTGACAGAATGGACCGATCACGGCATGATCATCTCGCAGAAGGATGTGCCCTGGGGCAACCCCGATGGTTATTCGATGTGGGCTCCCGACTGTGTGGAGAAAAACGGGAAATACTACTTCTACTTCCCCAATGCACCGAAAAGCGGAAGAGGCTTTGCCATCGGCGTGGCCACAGCCGACAATCCAGAGGGTCCCTTCCGCCTGGAGTCTGAGCCCATCAAGGGCGTGAGCGGCATAGACCCCTGCGTGCTTGTCGACACCGACGGGCAGGCCTACATCTACTGGAGCGGCATGGGCATTCGCGGTGCCAAGTTGAAAAGCAACATGAAAGAACTGGAGGGCGAACTGCAGGAAGTGAGGATACCCCGCCGCGAGGGTATGCCCGAAATGCCACCCATGAAGGTTGGCGGCGAGGAAATGAAGGGACTGCCCGACGGCTTCAAGGAAGGCCCCTTTGCCTTCAAGCGCGGCGAGTGGTACTATCTGACCTTCCCATGGGTGCGCGGTTCAAAAGAGAATGGAGCCAACCCCACCGAGACACTGGCCTATGCCATGTCGAAGAGTCCGCTTGGTCCGTGGGACTTCAAGGGCATCATCATGGCCGAACATGCCAACGGCTGCTGGACCAACCACCACTCGCTGGTGGAATACAGGGGGCAGTGGTATCTGTTCTATCACACCAACTTTTTCTCTCCAAACGACGACAAGCGCCGCTCGGTGTGCATTGAGAAGGTGGCCTTCAATGCCGACGGCACCATACAGGAGGTGAAGGAGACACAGCGTGGCGTGGGCATCAACAAAGCCACGGAGAAGATTGAGATTGACCGCTTTTCTGCCGGCAACGGTGCTGCCACGGCCCTCATTGACACTGTCAACACATTCCGTGGCGGATGCGTCACGCTGCAGGAGAAAGGCGGCTGGGCACAGTATAACGATGTGGACTTCAGCACAGTGAAGGACGGCTACCTCGTGGTCTGCGCCAATGCCGCCGACAACACAGAGTTCTGCATCCGTTCGCAGAGTGCCAAGGGCAAAGTCATTGCCCGCGTAAAGATGACGGTGAAGAGCGAAATGACCCGTCCGGGCATGGCTACGCCCTTCCGCCGCGACCAGAGCAACCAGTGGCTCACCATGACGGCTCCATTGGAATATATGCCGAAAGACATGACCAGCCTCGTGGTCACCAACGAGGGCGACGCTGCCGTGAGCATCGACTGGATACAGTTCAAGAACCGTCCCGACTATTTTGCGCCTGTGGCCAAAAACACGACGGCTACACCCGACGACCAGGGCTTCATTCGCCGCTGGATGCTGCTCGAGCCCATCAAGCAGGACATCCGCTCGAATGTCATCTTCACCAACACATGGCTGCGCGACGCTTTCTCGAAGACCTACTTCAAGGACCAGATGACCATCATGCCCAAAGGCGGACAGAAGGTGAAGAGCGGGCAGCAGACGCTGACATGGCGTGCGTTGGACAGCAATCTGTTTAATGTGAAACTCTTCCGCTTCGCCGAGAAATACGGCGACCAGACCTATGGCTCGCTGTTCTGGGGCGTCACCGTCATCGACTGTTCTGAAGAGATGAAGGATGTGCGATTGGCAGCCGGCAGCAACGGTGCCTCAATGTGGTGGCTCAACGGCGAAGAGGTACTGCTGCTGGAAGGCGACCGCCGCATGGTGGAGGACGACGGCATGTCGGCCCGCCTCACGCTGAAGAAAGGGCACAACGTGCTGCGCTGTGCCGTCATCAACGGCCCCGGCCTCAGCGACATGTGCGTGCGTTTCATCGACGAGAAAGGTAACCCTGTAACTAACTATAAGGTAAAAGTGAATAGAGAAAAGTGAATAATAAGGTAAAAGTGAATAGTGAAATTATGAAAAGACTACATAC
>CAMHDT010000026.1 GCA_946183985.1 uncultured Prevotella sp. | reverse complement strand
ACGCTAAGGATGCCGGTGCAGATGAGACCACTATGCTGAAGCGTGGCCTCATGGCTGTCAACCTGTCTCAGTCGGCTACTACGGGCAATCTCATCTCCTGGCGCTTGCGAAAGACCGATGGCCGAGGCTATAAATATCGACTATATAAGGGAACGAGCACTTCTTACATCAATAATAAACTCAATAGTGGCAATTTTATAGATGGTAAGACGAACTTTATGGATGCAAGCGGCACCACTTCCAATTATTATCGCCTTGAGGTCTGCGACGGTAATGGCGACATCGTAGAGCGAGACACCTGTAAGGCGTGGGCTTCGCAGGTTAATTATATAGACTTGGAGGGCGGCGCCCCTACAGATATATGGAGTCGCGGTGCCACATATACCCCCAACGATGCCTCCATCTGCGACATGGATGGCGATGGAGAATATGAGGTGATCCTGAAGTGGAGCCCCTCGAACGAGAAGGATGCTGCCAGCAATGGTACCACATCGCCAGAGTATTATGGTTGCTATAAGATGGACGGCACACGCCTGTGGATGCTCACTGGAGGCCCCAATATGTTCTCATCCGCCCACACCTCTTCTTTCGTGGCGTGGGATTTCGATGGTGACGGCTATGGCGAACTCATGCTGAAGACGGGGCACGGTGCCATAGACGGCAAGGGCAATTACCTTAGTGTTGATAAAAATCCTACAGGCAACTATCTTGGTTCAAATGGAAAGCAAACAAGTGGCGAAGAATGGATAACCGTTTTCGATGGACGCACTGGCGCAGAACTGAAAACCATCGATTATCATACAGACTATGCTGCCGGCTCTTCATACTGGGGCGACAGCAAGCAGAACCGTTCCGAGCGCTATCTTGCCGGCATAGCATGGCTTGACGGTGCCGACGGCAATCCGAGCGGCATCTTTGTACGAGGCTATTACAATGGCTCTTTTATTGGTGCCTATGACTGGGATGGCCAGAACTTGACATTGCGCTGGCTGCATAGGGGACTGTCGGCCAACAGTGGTGAGGTGAAATATGCCAATGGAACCGTAAAAAGCCTGTCGAGTACGGTCTATGGCGAAGGCTGCCACTGGTTGTCGTGCTCTGATGTCAATTTCGACGGAAAACAGGAAATAACGATAGGGTCGGGTGCCTTGAAGTCTGATGGTACCACCCTCTACCGTACGGGACTGGGACATGGCGATGCCTTGCATGTGAGCGATTTCGACCCGTCTCATCCAGGACAGGAAACGTTCATGGTGCATGAGAAGGGCTCGTATGGCATGGACTACCGTGATGCTACAACGGGACAGATCCTGCTCCGCAAGACAGCATCAAGTGATACCGGCCGTGGCTTCATGGGCAACTTCGACCCTGAGCGCGAGGGACCGCTGTGGCAGGCGTCGGCATGGGGCAATATCTTTGATAAAGACGGCAACAGTGTTGTAGACAGCAAGACTTGGGGCGGTGGTGCATTAGCGCAGGATCGTCTCTACTGGACGGGCACGCTGGCTGATGACTTCTGGGGTAAGGGAGTGCTTGAGACATGGGACCCCGCCAGCAAAAACTTCTCGCGTTTGCTAGGGTGTGTTAATGGTGGAAACTATACATACGGCAATACAAACAATGACTCAAAAAACAATGCTTGTCTTATCGGCGATGTGCTGGGTGACTGGCGTGAGGAAGTGATTTGCTGGACTGAAGGTGGTACTACAGGCTATCAACTGGTCATAAATGCCACCAATTATACCACGGACTATGTCGTGCCGCATCTGATGGACGACCTTGACTATCGTGCACAACTCATAGCCGAAAACTGTTGCTACAACCAGCCGCCACATCTGGGCTATAACCTTAGGGAGTCGAAGAAAATTATTGCTGAGACTTTTGAGGCCGAGGCTCCTGCCGGTTCCAATTACGGAAACTACTGGGGCACAGTATACACCACATATCCCATCATTATTCCTGAAGGGGTTACAGCCCTCTCTGTTGCAGGCTATGACTATAAAAACGGGTACGACACCATCAAGGTTGCTGAAATCCCAGCCGGAAAGATTATCGGAGCCAACAAAGCATTTGTCTTTAACTCGAAGGTAAGGAATCCTGTCTTCGTGCCAACGACCCTGGCATCGACAGGCATCACTTCTGTGTTTTATATGAAAGGTTATTACAGCGACTCTGTTGCCGCCGTTTTTGCATCACAGCAATCCTATAAATACATATACGAATTCCGCAACGGCGACAGAGGAGTAGGCTTCTACAAAACCGACGGCACATGGAAGGTGCCAGGTGGTACGGCATTTGGCATGTTTGGCTACAGTGCGACAAATCCTGGCGCAGAATCATATGTGTTAGGTTCTCTATACAACCCGACAACTGACATCAAAACGCACTTCGTAGAAGATCAGAAGGCTAAAGAGAACGGAGCCATATACAACCTGCAAGGTATTCGCTTAAAAGACAAGCCCGTCAAAGGCATATATTTGCAAAACGGCAGGAAATACGTGGTGCACTAAAAGCAAATACCTTATCCTAACAGAATCTGTACGATGCGCTCTGCCGTGCGACCGTCCCAACGGTCGGGCAGGGCGCTTTTCTTCCATTCACCCTTGACCATCCTTGTCACCTCATCTTCCAGTTGCTGCGGGTCTTCGCCTACCAGCACGTTAGTGCCCACGCTCACCGTTTCCTGATGCTCAGTATAACTGTTCAGCGTGATACAGGGAACACCGTTAAACGTAGCCTCTTCAGCCACATTGCCGCTGTCGGTAATAACCCCCTTGGCATGGGCAGTGAGCCAGCCGAACTCGAGGTAGGGAAGTGAATCTGTCAGGTAGAGGGTAGAGGGTGAAAGGTGGAGGGAGGATACCACTTCATGGGCTTTTCCGCGCAGAGGGGCGATAATAGGTGTGTCGCCTGCAGCCTCAGAGATTGCAACGAGCATCTTCTTCAACTTCTCTTCATCAGCCAAAAGAGCCTTTCTATTTACCGTAAACACAAGATATGAGCCTGGCTCTACATCCAAAGCAGGCTTGACCAGACGCTGATGATTGAAGCGGAGGGAATCCATTAGGATATTGCCTACCATATAGGTATTGTTGCCGTCAGACTGTTCGCGTGCTGCCACGCTGTTGCTCCGTATGCCGGCCGTAAAGAGGTAGTCGCTGAGTGCATCGATGACCAGACGGTTCACCTCCTTGGGCATGTTTATGTTGAACGAACGGGTGCCTGCTACAAGGTGCGCCAACTTAATGCCGCGTTTCTTGGTGACGATGGCAGCAGCCATGGTCGAGGCCAGATCATCAACCACGATGACCACATCGGCAGGGAAGTTGTTGAGATAGGCATCAAAATGTGCCATGACACGGCTGGTAATCTCATTCAGACTTGTGCTGTCTACGCCGAAGAACACTGTGGGCTTCGGCATCTGCAGGTCGTTGAACAGCGACGGTTCCAGCGTAGGGTCGTCTTTACGACCCGTATATACGAGTTCATACGTGGCATCGTCGGCCTTCTCTATGGCGCGAATCAGTGGCGCCACCTTCACGAAATTCGGGCGTGCACCCGCAACAATACAAATCTTTTTCATAGCGATATCTTTTTTCGGTAGCCGCTCGAGTTCTGCTCGCTTTTACAAAGCATCGCGACTAAAAGAAATTTTTCACTTTTCACTATTCACTTTTCCTTTAACAGTCTGTCAATCTCGTCAAACTGCTTGCCCATGTTCAGGTTCAGGTAGATGCGATAGAGCACGGGGGCCCATTTCTCCTGTTCGTCAGGCATCATCTTTCGGTATTGCTCCATGTAGGGCCGTGCTTTTTGATAGGCCTGCTTGGTGAGTTTGCGCTCGTTGTGTTCTTCCAGTCGTGATGCTATGTTGACATAGGCTGAACCTGCATTGAAGTAGGGCTCGGCCATGTTTGGATTCATTTGAATGAGACTGTCGCTGTATTTGATGCTCTCGGCATAGCGTTCCAGACGCAGCAGCATGGTGGATTTGGCAAAAAGGAACAACTGGCTGGAGTCGTTCACAGCCAACGCGCTGTCGGTCAACGCCAATGCCTTTTCATACTGCCCCTGGCTGGTGTAGGCATCCATGAGGTTGGGGAAAAAATATGGGAATAGCGGATTGTGTTGGAATCCTTCTTCCAGTGTCTTGACATAGAGTTCGTTGTCGTTGAGCCATTGTCGGGCTTCGGCCACGAACTGCAGGGTGAAGTCGACCTTGGCAGAATCCTGCAAGGCCCATTTCCTGTAGCGCAGGGTCAATACAGGGTCGTGCATCTTGTAGCCGCAGTAGGTGGCCCAATAGCCGGCCTCAGCCATACGCTGTGTGTCGAGCGAGTCGTAGTGGTAGGCAGAGAAGAGGGGCTGGCGTGCACAGTCAATATAGGCCTCGAAGTAGTTGAATCCCGTTTGCCACTGACTCTTGGTGAGATGGTAGGCACCGCCGTTAAAGAGGTTGCGCCTGTGGGTATCGAGCAGTGTGGCATGGCTCTTTCTGTATTCTGGGGCCAGGCTGTCGAGTGCTTCGGCCACGACATACATCTTCTTGACATTGCCGAAGAAGGCGGCCGTGTCGTATTTCTGCTTCAGATACAGTTTCTCGTTTCCCTGGTCGTGCTTGCCGCGTACGGCATCGAACCACGCCAGATAGATGCGTTTATTGCGCCTATTTGTCGAGTCCTTCAGCAGGTTTGTCACCGTCTTTTCTGCCTCGTCGTACTTGCCGCTCTTAATATAAGCCCGTGCCTGACTGAGGTCATGACGAACGGTGTTTCCTTTCGTCTTTTGGGCCAGTGTCAGGCACGGTGTTATCACAGTTAAGAGAAGCAACAGTAATATGTTGTGCTTCGTCATCTAAGGTGTGTTAGTTCTTCAGAGAGGGGTCGATGGCCTCCAGTTCTGCCATCTTAGCCTTGTCTTGCAGTGAGTAGTAGATGCGGTAGAGGGGGTATGCCCACTTGGTATCCAACTGGTCGGGATCCAGTTCGCGTGTCTTCTCGAGGTAAACGAGGGCGTCGCGCAGCACGGCCTTCACCTTCTCCGCATTCTCGGGAGTCAAGGCCATGGTCTTCTTGTCTGCCAACTGGTCGTTGAGTGCAATGGCCTTCGAGTTGAGGCAGATGCCGATGTTGAACACGCAGGGTGTCCACTGCGGGTCAATCTCCACGGCTTTCTTGAATGCTTCTACGGCTTCGTCCCATTTCTCACTGTTCATCATGGTCTCGCCTTTGACAGCCCACACCAGTTTGTTCTGTGGATTGATGGTTGTCTCCTCTTCAATCCAAGCCAGTTTGGCAGCGGGGTCGTTGGCATGGTTATAATAGTCCATGAGCAGGTTGAAGTATCGGCTCTCCTCGGGGTCAGCCTTGTGCTGCTCCTTCAGGTAGGCCAGATAGTTGAGTGAGTCAGCCTGCGTCTTGCAGTTGTCCTTCATGGCAAAGAGCATGATTTCGCTGGCATCCTTCTGTTTCTCGGGGTTGTCAGACTCAGCCGTTTTCTTTGCAAATGCCATGGCCTGGTCGTAGAGTTTCTGCTGATAGGACAGGAAAGCCACATAGTATGTGATGTCATAGTAGAACGGGTCCTTGGGGTTCTGGAAGTCGGCTACGTTGGCATAGATGGGGGTCTCCTTCATCTGCACGTAGAGTTTCCATGCCTTGAGGGCAGCGTCGTAGTTCTTTTTCTGATATTCAAATTGTCCGGCCTGCACCAGTTGTACGCCATGGAGTTTGAAGCGTGTCTGTGCGCCAGAGCGGAAGCGGGGCTTCACCTTGCCTTTGGCATCGGGCAACTGGTCGAATTCGTCGCATTTGATGGCAGCCTCCCATGCGTTGACGGCAGCCTCATAGAGTCCGAGCGTATCGAAGGTCTCGTGGGTGACGGCACTCTTAGCCTGCACCTCGCCAATCTTCTCGTATTTCTTGTAGTAGATGTCGCTATACTGATTCCATGCGGCAGCCTTGTCGAGCGTCTCGTTCGATGTGAGTGCCGGCTTGATCAGTTTGACGGCTTCGTCAAAGTTTCCCTTTGCAGCGAGTTTTTTTGCTTCTTTCACCACGGCGTCCTGGGCAAAGGCAGTCGTTGCTGCGGCAGCCATCAGGGCCATCATCATTAATTTTTTCATAAGCATGTTATTGATTAGTTAAACAAATTATTCTTTGGTTTCAAGATTATCTAGAGGCTCTGGATTTTCTGGATTTTCCAGATTCTCCTCTTCCAGTTCCTCTTCTGTGGCTTTCTGCACCTTGCACACGCTGGCGATAGTGTCGTTCTTCTTCGTCAGGTTGATGAGGCGCACACCCTGTGTGGCACGGCCCATGACACGCACCTCGCTCACGTTCAGTCGGATGAGAACGCCGCTCTTGTTGATAATCATCAGGTCGTTCTCGTCGGTCACCACCTTGATAGCCACCAGCCGGCCGGTCTTCTCGGTAATGGCCAGCGTCTTCACACCCTTGGTGCCGCGTGCCGTCTTGCGGTAGTCCTCAATATCCGAGCGCTTGCCGTAGCCGTTCTCGCTGACCACCATGATGGTCTCGGCCTGCGGGTCGTTTACGCATACCATGCCGATGACCTCGTCGTCGCCATCGTCGAGACGCATGCCGATGACACCGGTAGAGACGCGTCCCATGGTGCGCACCTGGTCTTCGTTGAAGCGCACGGCGCGTCCGTTGCGGTTGGCCAGCAGAATCTCGTTCTTGCCATTGGTCAGGCGTACGCCTACCACCTCGTCGCCTTCGTTGATGTTGATGGCGCGGACACCAGCGGCACGCACATTCCTATAGTCGTACAGACAGGTCTTCTTGATGATGCCCTGCTTGGTGGCAAACATTACGAAGTGCGACTTCAAGAACTCCTCATCGTTGAAGTTCTTGATGCGCAGCACGGCATTGATGGCGTCGTCGGGCTCAATATTGAGCATGTTCTGTATGGCACGCCCCTTTGAGTTGCGGTCGCCCTCGGGTATCTCATAGCACTTCTGCCAGTAGCAGCGTCCCTTCTGTGTGAAGAAGAGCAGCGTGTTGTGCATGGTGGCAGGATAGATATATTCTGTGAAGTCGTTGTCGCGATGGCGTGCGCCCTTGGCACCCATGCCGCCGCGGCTCTGGGCGTGGAAGTCGCTCAGTGGTGTGCGCTTGATGTAGCCCATGTGGCTGATAGTGATGACCACGGGATCGTCGGGATAGAAGTCCTCTGCATTGAACTCATGGTCGAAGGGTATGATTTCCGTCTTGCGCTCATCGCCGTATTTCTCTTTTACCTCCAAGAGGTCTTCCTTCATCACTTCCTTACAACGCTCGGGGTTGTTCAGGATTTCCTCCAGATCGGCAATGAGTTTCATCAGGTCGTCGTACTCCTGGTGCAACTGGTCGACGCGCAGGCCGGTCAACTGGCTCAGGCGCATGTCGACGATGGCTTTCGACTGCAGTTCGTCCAGGTCGAAGCGTTTCTCCAGATTGCGCTGGGCGTCGGTAGGCGTGGCCGACTGGCGTATGATATGCACCACCTCGTCAATGTTGTTCACGGCAATGATCAAGCCTTCGAGGATGTGGGCACGCTCCTGGGCCTTCTTCAGGTCGAACTTGGTGCGACGGATAGTCACCTCATGACGGTGCTCAATGAAGTAGCGGATACAGTCGCGCAGTGAGAGCAACTTCGGGCGCATCTTGCCATGAGTGCCGGGAATGGGCACCAGAGCGATATTGTTCACCGAGAACGAACTCTGCAGGGCCGTCATCTTGAACAGTTTGTTCAGAATGACATTGGCATTGGCGTCGCGCTTCACATCAACTACGATACGCATACCCTGACGGCCTGACTCGTCGTTGACATTTGAGATACCCTCAATCTTATGCTGAGTGGCCAAGTCGGCAATGTAGGCCACCAAATCGGCCTTGTTCACGCCGTAAGGAATCTCGGTCACCACAATCTTATCGTGCTGCTCGCCAGCCTCAATCTCGGCCTTGGCACGCATCACGATACGGCCACGACCGGTCTCGTAGGCATCCTTCACGCCCTGCAAGCCATAGATATAGGCACCTGTGGGGAAGTCAGGACCAGGGATATACTGCATCAAGCCCTCGCAGTCAATCTCTGGATTGTCGATAAAGGCGCAGCAACCATCAATCACCTCACCCAGGTTATGGGTAGGTATATTCGTGGCCATACCTACGGCAATACCGTTACCACCGTTCACCAGCAGGTTGGGCACCTTGGTAGGCATCACGCTGGGCTCCAGCAAGGTATTGTCGAAGTTGGGGTCCATATCCACGGTATCCTTCTCCAGGTCGTCCATGATATGCTCACCCATCTTAGAGAGGCGGCACTCCGTGTAACGCATGGCAGCAGGTGAGTCACCATCCACCGAACCGAAGTTACCCTGACCGTCAACCAGCATGTAGCGCATGTTCCATTCCTGACCCATACGCACCAGGGCACCATATACCGATGAGTCACCGTGGGGGTGATACTTACCGAGCACCTCACCTACGACGCGTGCGCACTTCTTGTGCGGTTTGTCGCTGGTGTTGCCAATGCCCATCATGCCATATAATATACGGCGGTGTACGGGTTTAAATCCATCACGAACATCGGGAAGGGCACGAGCCACAATCACGGACATCGAATAGTCGATGTACGAAGACTTCATCTCTTCCTCGATGTTAATCTTCAAAATTCTGTCGTTGTCAAACGTCTGATCCACTTTTCTGTTATTTTATTTTTATTGTATCTTTATCTTTCCTTTTTTAGATGGAAATGGCGCTGAAGGCCATTTTAAGGCCCGCTGGCGCGTTTTTGCCTTTTCGTTTCAGCCTACAAAGGTACTAATTTTTCTGCGAACACGAAAGGATTTAAGCAAATTTTAACGCCTTTTCTGAAATAGAGTGTCCGGTATATTGCATTGGGTCTACTGCCGGTAGACTTTCGGTCTACTGGGAGTAGACCCACGGTCTACCGGGAGTAGACTCAGTTTTTAGTATAATCAAAAACAGATGAGAGAAGGGGAACGCTGAACTGAAAAATCGTGTTACCTCACCGTCATGTGGAAGCATCCTTGCTTCACTTCATATTTAATGTAACAGCGGTTTTGCCGGCGCATATCGTTGAGCACCTCGCTAAGCACGAACTTCAGTGTGTCGTTGCGCACCTCGCGACGCCGCGGCCCGTCAGGATCCTCCACCGTCTTGTAACGGTTGTAACTGATGTCGAACGTGGTGCCATACAGGTGGCAAGAGTTTTCGGTGGCATTGCCGTTGTGCCGGCGCAGACGGGCTACATCCTCCTGTGAGCGCAACACGCTGGTCACGATGAAACGGTGCAGGGGCACCCCCTTCACCTGCAGGCTGTCGAAGAACGCCTGCCCGATGTCTTGCAGCAGGATGGCCGCCCGTGGCACCAGATAGGGGATGCTGCTGTGTAGCGGGTCTATATAATAATAAGGTGAAGCCCCCACATACACCAGTTCATTTTTGCGCTTCTCAGCATCCGTACGGTCTTTTACGGGCTGCACGCCCCAATAGGTGGCGGCCCTGAGTTGCACATTGTTGCTGTCAGGGAAGGCTTTGTGGTAACTGGGCACGCTCTTGATGCGGTGCGGGCACTCGCCCTCCTGTAGCCAGCGTGGCGATGCTGCTGATGCCGCTATCGGCTCTTCTGGCTGTTGTGGTTTCTCTTCTTCTGGCTGTTGTGGATTCTTTTCTTCTGGTTGTGGTGCCTCTGCTGCGGGTGGTAGGCTGGCCATGGCCGTCGTTTCCTCCTGTTGCTCTGCTGTCGGCTCTGCCACGGCAGTCGAGTCGGCTGCCGCTGTCATGTTGTCGTCGCTGGAATGGTTGAAGCCATCCAAGCCGCATCTGATGAGTGCCAGCACCATGACCACGATGCCGAATGCCTCTAAAAATCTATGTTTTTTCTTGTTGCTGTCCATTTATTTCCGTTTGAAAGTGCAAAGTTACAATTTTTTTTTGTACTTTTGCCCTCAGAACGAAAAAATCTAAAACGAAATATGAAAAGCCTGACATTTACATTGTTTATTGCATGTTGTTGTTTGTTCTGTGGCGAGACAGTCATGGGCACACCTGTGGATAACCTATTGGAGCGCATAGACAAAGGGGCTTCGCGTAAGTTCAAGATAGAACTGAAACAGTCCGATCGCGATTTCTTCGAACTCGACCAGCAGGGACAGCGCGTCGTGGTGCGCGGCAACTCGTGGGTCAACATCGCCTCGGGCATCAACTGGTATCTGAAATATTATGCAGGCATCCACCTGTCTTGGAATCAGATGCATGCCACATTGCCAGCCGTGCTGCCAAAGGTGGAGAAAAAAGAGCGCCATGAGACCGACCTGACATTGCGCTACGACTTCAACTACTGCACCTTCTCCTATTCCATGGCTTTCTGGGACTGGAAACGCTGGGAGGAAGAAATCGACTGGATGGCCCTTCATGGCATCAACCTGCCGCTGGCCATCGTTGGCGAGGAGTGTGTGTGGCGCAATATGCTGCTCAAGATGGGCTATACTGAAGAGGAGGTGGGACGCTTTGTTGCCGGACCAGCCTTTCTGGCATGGTGGGAAATGAACAACCTGGAAGGGTGGGGCGGTCCCCTGCCGCAGTCGTGGTATGCTCGTCAGGAACAGTTGCAGAAGCAGATTCTGAAGCGCATGAAGGAACTGGGCATGCATCCCGTGCTGCCGGGCTATTGCGGCATGGTGCCCCACGATGCCAAAGAGCGGCTGGGGCTCAATGTGAGCGATGCAGGCCTGTGGAACGGCTTCCAGCGTCCTGCCAACCTGCTGCCCACCGACGAACGCTTTGATGAGATTGCCACCCTGTATTATGATGAACTGACGCGCCTCTTCGGCCGTGCCGACTATTACTCCATGGACCCGTTTCATGAGAGCAGCGACGATGCGTCGATAGACTATGCCGAGGCAGGCCGCAAGATGATGGCCGCCATGAAGCGCGTCAACCCCAAGGCTACGTGGGTCATACAGGGATGGACGGAGAATCCGCGCCCGGAGATGGTCGACCACATGAAGAGCGGCGACCTGCTGGTGCTCGACCTCTTCTCCGAATGTCGGCCCATGTTCGGTGCTCCCAGCATCTGGAAGCGCGACGAGGGCTATAAGCAGCACCAGTGGCTGTTCTGCCTGTTGGAGAACTTCGGTGCCAATGTGGGGCTGCACGGACGCATGGACCAACTGCTCGACAACTTCTACGGAGCCGAGGGCTCAACACTCAGTTCTCATCTTAAAAAGGGCATTGGCTTCACCATGGAGGGCTCGGAAAACAACCCCGTGATGTTTGAGTTGATGAGCGAACTGCCGTGGCGACCGGCAAAGTTCACCAAGGAAGAGTGGGTGAGAAACTACGTGAAAGCCCGCTATGGCATCAGCAATCCTGACTTGGAGCAGGCATGGCTGCTGCTGGCACAGACCATCTACAACTGTCCGGCAGGCAATAACCAGCAAGGACCTCATGAGAGCATCTTCTGTGGACGTCCCTCGCTCAATAACTTCCAGGCCTCGTCGTGGTCGAAGATGAAAAACTACTACAGTCCGGCCTCTACGCTCGAGGCCGCCCGCCTGTTCCTGAAGGGCGTGCAGCACGTGGCTGACAAGAGCCCTGCGGCACCGCTCAACAATAACTTGGAGTATGACCTCGTCGACATTGTGCGTCAGGCCATGGCCGACCAAGCCCGTGTGCAGTATCAGCACACCATAGCCGATTATAAGGCCTTCGACCGCGAGGCCTTTACTGCCGACAGTGCCCGCTTTCTGCAGATGTTGCTCATGCAGGACCGTCTCCTAGGCACGCGCTCCGAGTTCCGTCTGGGCCACTGGACACAGGCGGCCGTGAACTGCGGCACCACCCCCGATGAGCAGCATCTGTATGAATGGAACGCCCGTGTGCAGATCACCACCTGGGGCAACCGCTATTGTGCCGACACGGGCGGACTGCGCGACTATGCCCATAAGGAGTGGCAGGGCCTGCTGAAAGATTTCTACTTCGTTCGCTGGCAGACCTATTTCGATGCCCTTAGCACGCAGATGGCGGCACAGACCCGTCCGCAGCCCGAACTGCTCGGTGGCGGCCCCAATGCCAACAAGACTTCGGCAGAACTCTTTGCCATGGCACTGCCACAGGAGCCACAAATAGACTGGTATGCCATCGAGGAACCCTGGACGCTGCGCCACAACACCTACACGGCCGACCCCGAGGGCAATGCCCTGACCATCGCCAATAAAATCATCAATTTCCTGCTGAAGACAGAGTAACTATGGCTAAACAACGACTGCTTTCCCTTGACATCCTGCGCGGCCTCACCGTGGCCGGCATGATACTGGTGAACAACGGCTACGGCGAATCGTTTGAGATGCTGGGTCACTCGAAATGGAACGGCATGACGCCCTGCGACCTCGTATTTCCCTTCTTTCTTTTCATTATGGGCATCTCATGCTATCTGTCGCTCTCAGGACGCCAGTTCTCAGTCTCACGTTCCACTGTGTATAAGATATGCAAGCGCACGGTGCTGCTCTTTGCCATCGGCCTGTTTATCAACTGGTTCCACATGGCCGTGAAGGGCGACCTCATCGACTTTGCCCACCTGCGTCTGTGGGGCGTGATGCAACGCATCGCCCTTTGCTATTTCTTCGTGTCGATGTTTGCCCTGTTTGTCAATCATCGCTACACCATCCCCACCATCGTTGTCTTGCTGGCGGCCTATGCCATGCTCCTTGTCATGGGTAACGGCTATGCCGAGGATGCCGACACAAATATCCTGTCGCGTGTAGACCGCTGGTTGTTTGGCTACGACCATCTCTACCACAAGAGCCCCGTAGACCCGGAGGGATTGGTGGGCACCCTTTCATCGGTGGCCCATGTGCTCATCGGCTTCTATTGTGGCAAGATGATAGCCACCCACGACCGTGTGCAGGCTGCGCTGAAGGTGTTTGCCATAGGCACTGTGTGCATCGTTGCCGGCTACATGCTTACCTACGGGCTGCCGCTCAATAAACGTGTGTGGAGCCCCTCTTTTGTGCTCGTCACCTGCGGTCTGGCAGCCCTGCTTCAGGCGCTGTTTGTCAATCTGGAGGAGCGGTGGCAAAAGGAGACTTTCTTCCGCGTGTTCGGTGCTAACGCCCTGGCCATCTATGTGTTCAGCGAACTGCTGGCCATCGTGTTCCACCGCTTCGAAGTCCACGATGCCATCTATGCCGCTCTTCATGCCATTATTCCTTGGGTCAAGTGGGCTTCGCTGGCCTATGCCATGACCTTCGTGGCCATCTGTTATGCCCTGGGCTACGTGCTTTACAGGAAACGGATCTATATCAAACTCTGACGAAACAAAGGTATTACCGGGTGCTCCTGCTCGGAAAAATCCAGGATTCTCTTGGTTTTTCGCTCGCTTATTCGTACCTTTGAACTTCGTTCTTAGGTACTTCCATTCGGAAAAGAAAAGAAAAACAAGTTTTCTTTTTGCTTTTCGCTCACTTATTCGTACCTTTGCACGCTGAAAGCATAGAAAAGATGAAATTATGAGTGAAGAGAAAGCAAGGACGAATCCGTTTTTCCTGCCTTATAACACGCTCCACGATGTTGCTCCCTTCGACCGTATCAGGCTCGAGGACTATGAGGAAGCCTTCATGGAAGGCATCCGCCGTGACAATGAGCAGATAGAGAAGACCATCAACAATCCAGCCAAACCCACGTTCGACAATACCATCATCAATAAAGACGATGATACTGAGGGCTATTACGACCTGCTCGACCGTGTGTCGACCGTGTTTTTCAACCTGCTGAGCGCCGAGACTAACGATGAGATGGATGCCCTGGCACAAAAGATGTCGCCCATCCTGACGCAGCATGCCAACGATGTGCGCCTGAACGAGCGACTGTTTGAGCGCGTGAAGTATGTGCACCGCCACCATCGCAAACTCACACCAGAGGAGAAGACGCTGCTGGATAACTGCTACGACGGTTTTGTGCGTAGCGGCGCCCTGCTCGACAAGGAGGGAAAGGACACACTGCGGCGCCTCACCGAGGAGGCTGGTGTGCTGGGACTGCAGTTCTCACAGAACCTGCTCAAAGAAAACAAGGCCTTCACTCTGCATCTCACCGATGAGAAACAGTTGGACGGACTGCCCCAGACGGCCATCGACGCCGCCGCTGAGGAGGCTCGCCAGCGGGAGGTGGAAGGCTGGGTGTTCACCCTCGACCAACCCTCCTACTCGCCGTTCATGACCTATAGCACACAGCGTGACCTGCGCCGTCAGATGTATATGGCTAAGAACACCGAGTGCATACACGACAACGACAGCAATAACTTGGAAATATGCAAGCGGCTCGTCAACCTACGCCGCGAGATAGCGCAACTGCTGGGCTATAAGACCTATGCCGACTATGTGCTGAAGAAGCGTATGGCAGGCAATGTGAAGAACGTCTACCGTTTGCTCAACGACCTTGTCGATGCCTACAAGCCCACGGCTGTTGAGGAACGTGATCAACTCAAGGCTTTGGCCAGGAAGATGGAGGGCAAGGACTTTGTGCTGGAGCCGTGGGATATGCCTTTCTATTCGCACAAACTGCAACTGCGGAAATACAATCTCGATGCCGAGATGCTGCGTCCCTACTTCCAGTTGGACAAGGTCATCGACGGCGTCTTCGGACTGGCCAACCGCCTCTATGGCATCACCTTCAAGGAGAACAAGGACATTCCCGTCTATCATCCCGATGTCAAGGCCTACGAGGTGTTTGACAGGGACGGCTCTTATCTGGCAGTGTTCTATGCCGACTTCCATCCCCGCAAGGGTAAGCAGGGCGGTGCCTGGATGACCCAGTATCAGGGACAGAGCATAAGGGTAAAAGGGAAAGTGAAAAGTGAAGAGTTTTCTACCGCCGCTGAAAAAGAAAACGTGCGGCCGCATGTCTCTGTGGTGATGAACCTGACCAAGCCCACGCCGGAGAAGCCTGCCCTGCTCACGCTGGGCGAGGTGGAGACTTTCCTCCATGAGTTCGGACATTCGCTTCATGGCATGTTTGCCAACACACGCTTCGAGAGTCTCTCGGGCACCAACGTGCTGTGGGACTTTGTGGAACTGCCCTCGCAGTTCATGGAGAACTTTGCCATCGAGAAGGATTTCCTGCGCACCTTCGCCTTCCACTATCAGACTGGCGAACCCCTGCCCGACGAACTCATACGCCGCATTGTGCGCAGCCGCAACTTCATGGTGGCTTGTGCCTGTCTCCGACAGGTGTCGTTCGGCCTGCTCGACATGGCCTATTACACGCAGCGCAACGAGTTTACGGCCGACATCATTCCCTTCGAGAAGAAGGCGTGGCGTAAAGCCATACTGGGACGCCAGCGCAACGACACCTGCATGACCGTACAGTTCTCGCACATCATGGCGGGCGGCTATGCTGCAGGCTATTATAGTTATAAGTGGGCCGAGGTGCTTGATGCCGACGCTTTCGCTGTGTTCAAACGCCATGGCATCTTCGACCAGAAGACAGCACAGTCGTTCCGCGACAATATCCTGTCGCGTGGCGGCACGGAGAACCCCATGACGCTCTACAAGCGGTTCCGCGGCGGTGAGCCCACCATCGATGCCCTCCTCAAGCGCAATGGCATAAAAAGGAAAAAAGAAGTCTCATGACAAACGAAAAGCAAAGCAAACTGGATTCGCGCTATCTGCGCATGGCACGTATATGGGCAGAAAACTCATACTGCGTGCGTCGGCAGGTAGGGGCACTGGTGGTCAAGGACAAGATGATCATCAGCGATGGCTATAACGGCACGCCCACCGGCTTCGAGAACGTGTGCGAAGACGAGAACAATGTGTCGAAGCCCTATGTGCTCCATGCTGAGGCCAACGCTATCACTAAGTTGGCACGTAGCAGCAACAACAGCGACGGCTCTACCATCTATATCACGGCCTCGCCTTGTATCGAGTGTGCCAAACTTATCATACAGGCTGGCATCAAGCGGGTGGTCTATGGCGAGAAATATCGCCTTGATGACGGCATCCGCCTGCTGGAGCGTGCCGGCATCGAAGTGGTCTATATGGAAGTACAATAACCATGCTTTTTTAATTATGCAATGTAAAAGATGAGCAACAAGAATAGATTTTCACCGCTGTGGCTGGCACTTGCCGTTGTGATTGGCATTTTCATAGGAACATTCTATGCCAACCACTTCTCTGGCAATAGGCTCAGTATCATCAATTCGGGGAGCAATAAACTGAACAATCTGCTCTACATCATCGACGACCAGTATGTCGACACCGTCGATATGGCTGATCTCGTGGAGCAGGCTGTGCCCCAGATACTGGCAGAATTAGACCCGCATTCCACCTATATCTCAGCACGTGATGTGCAGACCGCCAACGACGACCTGCGCGGCTCGTTTTCGGGTGTGGGCATTGAGTTCACCATCCGCAACGATACGCTGAGGGTGCAGAACGTTATTACCGACGGACCGGCAGAGAAGGCTGGAGTGCTGGCGGGCGACAAGATTGTGACCGTCGACGACTCGGTGTTCACGGGCTCCATGCTGACTAACGACGAGGCGATGCACCGCCTGAAAGGGCCGGAAGGCACCCAGGTGAAACTGGGCGTGCTGCGCTATGGCGAGACGCAACTGCGCCATCTCACTGTCATCCGTGGCGAGATTCCCATGAAAAGCGTTACCGCTGCCTATATGCTCGACGAGCAGACGGGCTATATACGCATCAAGAACTTTGGCGAGAATACCTATTACGAGGTGCTCGTGGCACTGGCACAACTGGCGCAGGAGGGCTTCCAGCAACTCACCATCGACCTCCGCGGCAACACCGGCGGCTATCTGCAGTCGGCCGTGCAGATTGCCAATGAGTTCCTGCCCAAGGACCGTCTGATTGTCTATACAGAGGGACGTCATTCTCCCCGCGAGGATTATCGCAGCGACGGCCGCGGCTCCTACAAGCAGATGCCACTCGTGGTGCTCATCGACGAGGGTTCTGCCTCGGCCAGCGAGATTCTGGCCGGTGCCATTCAAGACAATGACCGCGGCACCATCATCGGCCGGCGCTCGTTTGGCAAGGGCTTGGTACAGAAGCCAGTGGAGTTTGGCGATGGCTCGATGATGCGCCTCACCATAGCCCGCTACTATTCGCCTTCGGGCCGTTGCATCCAGAAGCCCTATGCCAACGGCATGGACCGGGAGTATGAAGAAGACCTGCTGCTGCGCTATCAGAACGGAGAGTTCTTCTCGTCTGACAGCATCAAGCACACAGGTCCCGAGTATCACACCCGTCTTGGACGCACCGTCTATGGCGGTGGTGGCATCACGCCCGATATCTTCATTCCAGAAGACACCACCGACTTTACCTCTTATTATAAGGAAGCCACCATGTCGGGACTCATCCTTCAGTTCGGCTACGACTATACCGATCAGAACCGGAGTAAGTTACAGGAATTTGACGACGAAGCATCGCTGTTGAAGCACCTGAAGCGGCAAAACATGGTGGAGCAGTTTGTGCAGTATGCAGAGGCTCACGGGCTGAAGCGCCGCAACCTCATGATACAAAAGTCGCACCGCCTCCTTGAAGACTTTATCTTCAGCCGTGTCATCTATAACATGCTTGACGAGGCCTCATGGTTGCAATATCTCAACGAGAGCGACCCGGCCATCATCGAGACCTTGCGGCTGTTCAAGGCAGGCGAGGCATTCCCGAAAGCCCCGGGCCAGGATGAAGGACAGGGCAAGAAGGTGGCCTATGGCTATGACTACAGGAGTATGCACCGGATGATGCGCATGGTGGCACGGGCCTGACCTTAAATAAATAATAAGGTGTAGGGCTTTTAGAAGAACCGGATGTCGGCAATCACTTGATTGCCGACATTTTCGTTCAGCAGCCTGACGAACTCCTGACGGCGCATGCTCAAGTCGGCACGCAGGGCAGGAACAGTCACCTTCACATAGAGCGTCTGGTTTCTGATGTCGGTGGCGGTGGAGAAGCGGGCAATGGCTTTGCCGGCCACGGCTGGCCACGACGCCACAAGTCGCTTTTGCAGTAGTGGCGTCTCCAGTCCCTGAGCGCGCAGGTTGCGCAGTATAAGGGTCCCAATGGTCTGTTCTCTTCTCTTAAACACGCTTTATGATGATGTTATGAATGATGCATCAATGAGATTTCCCCGTCATTCACTTCATAGAGTTGATAGTCGAAGTTGCCGTGGTGGAGAATGCGGTCGATGTGGTCGCGGTTGGTGTCGGTAATGAAGATTTGCCCGAACTGGTCGCTGGCCACGAGTTTCACAATCTGCTCCACGCGCTGGGCATCCAGTTTGTCGAAGATATCATCGAGCAATAGGATAGGGGCGTCGTTTCCTCTCTCTTCTTTTTTCTCTCCTCTTATCAACATATACAGAGCCAGTTTCAGGGCGATGGCGAAAGTTTTCTGCTGTCCCTGGCTGCCTTCGCGACGCATGGGATGGCCGTCGAGCAGCATCTCCAGGTCATCACGATGCACGCCGTGCAGCGAATAGCCCACGGCACGGTCTTTGAAACGGTCGCGCTGGATGACCTCGAGCAGCGGCCCCCGCTGGCAGTGCGACACGTATCTCAGTGCCACCTGTTCGCTGTCGGTGGCTATGGTGGTATAGAATTGCTGGAACAGCGGCACCAGTTTCTCCACAAAAGCGCTCCGCTTTGCATAGATGATCTCGCCCTCGCGGGCCATCTGCTCCTCCCACAGCGACAGCATTTCCTCGTCGGGCTCCGTGTCCTCCATCTTCAGCAGGACATTGCGCTGTTGCAATGCTTTGTTATAGCGGTTGAGTGCCTCGATATAGTTGCGGTCCAACTGTGCTATTGCCACGTCCATAAGGCGTCGGCGCTCTTCGCTGCTGCCGTCGATGAGCAGCGTGTCGGACGGCGAGATGAACACGATGGGTATGAGGCCGATATGCTCCGACAGTCGCTTGTAGGCTTTGCCGTCGCACTTGAACACCTTCTTCATCCCCTTCTTCATGCCACAGTGCACTGTAAAACTCGCACTGTACTGTCCCTCCAGCATGAAGAACTCCTCGCCGTGGCGCAGCACGAGCGAATCCTGCACGGTCTGGGCCGAATGGCAGAACGACAGGAAATAGACGGCGTCGAGCACGTTGGTCTTGCCCGCCCCGTTGCTGCCGATGAAGCAGTTGATCTTGGGCGATAGTGCCAGCGTGGCCTCGGCTATGTTCTTATAGTTGATGATGGAAAGATGCTCAAGTGTCATCGCGCATGCTGTTTTGAAAGCGCAAAATTACTGCTTTCATGCATGAAAACCAAAAAAAACACAAATAAAAAAGCATTTTCTGAAAAAAAAGGTACTGCCCAAGCGCGTAATTCATAAATTCTTTGTAATTTTGCAGCCGCTTATGTAAAAAAGAAGATAAAATAAAAACAAATAAAATGGCAGATACAAAACTCAATCAGCGTGCCGCCAAGAGTGAGGCACCTAACCAGAACGAGGCTTTCATCCTCAAGTACAAGAATGCTATCATTGGCTGCGTGGCAGTCATCCTCATCGCTGTTGCAGGCTATTTCGTCTACAACTCTTTCACCGGCAACAAGCAGACCGAGGCCAGCACCGCTATGGCCAAGGCACAGGAGTATTTCCAGATGGGCATCATGAACGACGATGCCGACATGCTCAGCCTCGCCCTCAATGGCGACAGCACCAATGCCGGCTTCCTCGCTGTGGCCGAAGACTACAGTTCAACCAAGGCTGGTAACCTGGCTAACCTCTATGCCGGCATCTGCTTTGCCGAACTCGACAGCATGAACATGGCCGGGGAGTACCTCGCTAAGTTCGATGCTAAGGACGACCAGATGGTGTCGCCCCTCGCACTGGGCCGTCTGGGCAATATCAAGGCTGCTCAGGGCAAACTCGACGAGGCTGTTGAACTGCTTGTGAAGGGTGCCAACAAGGCCGACAACAACACTGTTTCGCCTCTGCTTCTGATTCAGGCCGGCGAGATTCTGGAGAGCCAGGGCAAGAAGGAAGAGGCTCTGAAACTCTATCAGCAGGTGAAGGACAACTACTACGAGTGGCAGCAGTACAACCAGTACATGCAGGGTTTCAACGGCATCGACAACTATATCGAGCGGTGTAAGTAATTGAGAATTGACAATTGAGAATTGATAATTGATAATTATGGCAACTGCCCTTCATCATCTGAGCGACTACGACTTCGACGCTGTGCCCGATGCATCGAACATGATTTTCGGCATCGTCGTGGCAGAGTGGAACTCTGAAATCACGGGGGCACTCCTTGAAGGGTGCGTGTCGACGCTTGAGAAGCACGGCGCCCTGCCCGAGAATATCCACGTGAAGACCGTGCCGGGCTCGTTTGAACTCATCTACGGCGCACGACAGATGACCCTCAACGACGGCTACGATGCCGTCATCATCCTGGGCTGCGTCATCCGAGGCGAGACCCCCCACTTCGACTATATCTGTCAGGGTGTGACCGAGGGCATCGCACGCCTCAATGCCACGAACAATATCCCCGTGGTCTACGGTCTTCTCACCACCAACGACCTGCAGCAGGCCAAGGACCGTGCCGGTGGCCGTCTGGGCAATAAAGGCGATGAGTGTGCCGTGGTGGCCATCAAGATGGCAAAGTTCTGATAGAACCGAATCATACCGACTAAATTATCTGGAGGGTGTGTCAAAATAGGCACACCCTCATTTTATGCTTCCCTAATAACAGCCA
>CAMHDT010000025.1 GCA_946183985.1 uncultured Prevotella sp. | reverse complement strand
CGGCCAGCGTCATGATGGTACCGTCGATAAACGACTGTATCTCGTAGTGGCGCATCTGCGGGATGTAGAGGTCGTCGCCTTCCTCCTTTACTTTGATACCCATACGACGGAAGGTGCTGGGAATGATGCCCAGATTCTTTACTGATGCGTTCTTGATGCGGATGCCGTGGCCCACCATGGCTGCCATGCCAATGAACGATCCCACTTCAATCATGTCGGGCAGGATGGTGTGGCTGGTGCCGTGCAGATGATCAACACCTTCAATGGTGAGCAGATTAGAGGCAATGCCGCTGATGCGTGCACCCATGCTGTTGAGCATCTTGCACAACTGCTGCAGATAAGGTTCGCAGGCAGCATTATAGATGGTGGTGGTGCCCTTGGCCATGACGGCTGCCATCACGATGTTAGCCGTGCCGGTGACACTGGCCTCGTCGAGTAGCATATAGCAGCCTTTGAGTTGCTGGGCAAAGATTTCATACACATCGCGTTCGGCCACGTGTTGGAACTGTGCGCCCAGTCGTTCGAAGCCCAGAAAGTGGGTATCCAGCCTACGACGTCCTATCTTGTCACCACCAGGTTTGGCAATCGTAGCCTTACCCATGCGCGCCAACAACGGACCAATCATCATGACAGACCCGCGCAACTGTGCACATTTCTGTACGAACTCATTGCTTTGCAGGTAGTCCAGATTCAGTTCGTCGGCCTGAAAGGTGTAGGTGTTGCCATCAGCAGCAACCTTTACCCCTACATCCTTGAGCAACTGGATGAGATTCATGACATCCCTGATTTCCGGAATGTTATGAATCGTCACCTTTTCGCTGGTCAGCAGTGTAGCACAGATAACCTGCAAGGCCTCGTTCTTAGCACCCTGTGGCTGTATCTCTCCACTCAGCGGGTGTCCTCCTTCAATAATAAATGCAGCCATTATTTCTTTTTCTTTCCGTTGCGCTTAGGCTGTTGTACTGTGCTATTGCCAAGGCGCTCGAAGGTGAAGTTGTTCAGGTCCAGTTGGATGGCACCGTCAGTGAGGCGTGCCATGTCGTCGGCCACCTTCTCATCATCCATCGAACCGTGACCCCACTGTGCCAGGTCGCGCTTCATCTGGTTGGCAGTCTGCTTGATGAGCATGTCGCGTTCTACACCATCGGGCATCGTCTTGATCTTCTCGAGCAGTTCATCTACCAGTCGGCCGTAGTGACGCAGGCGTATGCCTCCCTTTGGCAATGACATGGGGGCGGGCTTGTCGTGGAATTTTTCCGCACTGCTGATGTCATAGGGCCAGTCGATGTCCAGTTGCTTGTGGCTCATCAGGTAGAGATGATCCCATAGTGTCTGCTCATAGCCGTTGTTCTCACGTATCTGCGGCACCTTCGTCTCCATGAGTTTCACAATGGTCCTGGCACAGCGCAGCCGCTCTTCCTTGGTGGGTAGCGTCAGGGCATGGTCAATCATGTGTTGAATCTCGCGCCCGTATTCTGGCATTTGCAGCAGTTTGCGCTGCGTGTTGTAGTCTAATCCTTGTATGTTCATAATGTTAAATCAGTTTCTTGGGCATCTTGGCCACATAGTCCTTCAAGTAGAAGGGCTCGAAATAGGCCACATCCTCGGTCTGCCCGTTCAGCAGACGGTGCTCGGCCAGTGGCTGCATCCATTTGGCGAGAGGCTCGATGCCTTCAATCAGATGGGCGTTGGGATGATTGATGGCCTCCATGCATTTGGCTGCACCGTTGCCGAAGAAATAGACAGGGTGCTCGTCGAGCCACTGACGGTAGGTGTCGGCATTGACAATGTCGGCACCAACGGGACGAATCTCATGGAGGGCACGGTCGTAGATGCAGGCATAGACCTCCATGCGACGGGCGTCGATCATAGGGCAGAGAAGGGCATCCTCTTCTGCCATCTCGCGCAGCAGCACTGGTACGCACATCAGTTCCAGCGTAGGAACGGCAATGAGTTTGAGGTTACGGCCATAGCAGATGCCTTTGGCCATAGAGACACCTATGCGTAAACCGGTGTATGAGCCAGGACCGCAACTCACGGCCACGGCATCGAATGGAATGGCGTGGTTGTCAGTAAAGGAGAGTGCCTCGTCTACCATTGAGCCCAGACGCTCGGCATGATTAGGCCCGCTATGGTCTTCTTGCTGGAAGATCACGTGCGAGTCTTCAGACACGGCTACGGAGCACACTTGTGTGCTGGTTTCAATATGTAGTATGCAAGCCATTGCTTTGTACCTTATTATTAATAATGAGATGCAAAGGTACGCATTTTTCTACAAACGGCCACTGCATTTTAGAAAAATTATCATTTACGCGGCATAATCTCGACTTTTTTGTGTACCTTTGCAGCCAAGAATAAAAAACAAAAAGCAAACATTCATGATACAGAGTATGACAGGCTACGGCAAGGCTGTAGTAGCGTTCAATGACAAGAAAATCAGTGCGGAAATCAAGTCGCTCAACTCCAAGCAACTCGACTTGCAGACACGCATCGCACCGCTTTACCGTGAGAAGGAAATGGAGATAAGGCAGATGATTGCCTCGGTGCTGGAGCGTGGCAAGGTGGAGTTCGCCCTGTGGATAGAGAAGGATGCCAGCATCGATGCCACACCCGTGAACGTGGCATTGATGGAAAACTATTATCAGCAACTGAAAAACGTGGCTCAAAAGGTGGGTATTCCTGAACCCGAAGACTGGATGTATACCCTGACCCGTATGCCTGATGTCATGACGAAGACGGAACAGGTGGTGCTCAGCGATGAAGAGTGGGTGGCCGCCCGTCAGACTGTTGAGCAGGCTATCAATGCCTTGGTCGACTTCCGTAAGCAGGAGGGTGCTGCCTTGGAAAGGAAGTTCGCCGAGAAAATCGATAATATCGAGCGTCTGCTGGCAGAGATTGAGCCCTACGAGAAGAGTCGCGTGGAGAAGATCCGCCAGCGTATTGTCGACGGTCTGCAGCAGATTCCTGGTGTGGAGTATGACAAGAACCGCCTGGAGCAGGAACTCATCTACTACATCGAGAAACTGGACATCAGTGAGGAGAAGCAGCGCCTGACCAATCATCTGAAGTATTTCCGTGAGACCATGCGCGATGGTCACGGACAGGGCAAGAAACTCGGTTTCATCGCTCAGGAGATGGGTCGTGAAATCAACACCACTGGCTCTAAGTCCAACCAGGCCGAGATGCAGAACATCGTGGTGCAGATGAAGGATGAGTTGGAACAGATAAAGGAACAAGTGCTTAATGCGCTTTAGAAAAGAAATTACTCAGGAAATAATTGGGTAGATGTTTTTGGGAAAGAAATTACCAGAAATTACTCGAAAATTTAACTGAGTGAATATTTGGGGACAGAAATTACTCAGGAAATAATTGGGTAGATGTTTTTGGGAAAGAAATTACCAGAAATTACTCGAAAATTTAACTGAGTGAATATTTGGGGACAGAAATTACTCAGAAATTTACTTGCAGATGACAAAGGCTGACTATAAAGATATGTATGATGTGGTAGGGGCTGCAATGGAGGTTCACGCTACATTGGGCCGTGGATTGTCGGAACCAATATATCAGGAAGCCCTTCAAATGGAGATGGAAATAGAAGGGATGATAGCTGAACGTGAAAAGCCACTGAATATCTATTACAAAGAGAAATTAATGAAAAAACTCTATGTGGCAGATTTCTATTATCATGATATCATTGTAGAATTGAAAGCGGTTGACAAATTGAATTCTGAACATCGGGCACAACTATTTAATTATATGCGTATCAGTAATATCGAGCGTGGACTTCTTATCAATTTCGGAGAAAGGAGTTTGCGGGCAGAACGCTATCTTTATTTACCAGAAGATGATGACTTCGTATTACTTTCAAAAACTAATTATAAAGAATATATTGATGACATATAATATCAGAAGATAATTAAGAACTTGAATAAAGAAAGAAATTGCCAGAAATTAACCAGAAATTCTGGCTGCGCTTTTAAAGAGTACGAAAAAATATTTTCTGAATAATTTCTGATAATTTCTTTCTTAAATAATACACTAGTAATTTCTTTAATTGTAGATTGGTATGAAAAAAGGTAAGTTAATTATATTTTCAGCCCCAAGTGGAAGTGGTAAATCGACTATTGTACAGTGGTTGATGAAGGAGCATCCGGAACTGAAATTGTATTTTAGTATCAGTTGCACCAGTCGTCCTCCTCGTGGAACGGAACAGAATGGGGTGGAGTACTTTTTTATTTCCCCGGAAGAATTTCGTGAGAAAATTGCAAATGATGAATTCGTGGAATACGAAGAAGTCTATGCAAATCGTTTCTACGGAACATTGAAGAGCCAGGTGGAAAAACAACTGAATGCAGGTCAAAACGTGGTATTCGATGTTGATGTGAAGGGTGGCGTTAACATCAAGAAATTTTATGGAAAAAATGCTTTGAGCGTTTTCATTCAACCACCGTCAATAGAAGAGCTTCGTAAAAGATTGGTAGGTCGTGCTACCGACAGTCAGGAAGCTATAGAGGAAAGATTGTCAAAAGCATCCTATGAGTTGACCTTTGCCAATCAGTTTGACACAACCATTGTCAATGATGATTTAGAGATGGCAAAGAATGAGACACTAATGGTCATAGAGAGTTTTTTAGAGAAAGAAATTATCAGAAATTGACCAGAAATACTGGCTACTCCCTACAGAATGGATAATAATTTCTGAATAATTTCTGATAATTTCTTTCTCTAAATATTCACTCAGTTAAATTTCTGATTAGTTTTTGGTAATTTCTTTCTCGAGAGAAAAATGAAGACAATCGGCATCTTTGGCGGCTCATTTAATCCGATACACGTCGGGCATATTTGTTTAGCAAAGGAAATTCTCTTTCGAACTAAACTGGACGAGGTGTGGCTGATGGTGTCGCCACAGAATCCCCTTAAGCGTAATGATGCTGATTTGCTGGCTGATGGGTTGCGCTATGAGATGGCACAGAAGGCGTTGGAGAATGTTGAGGGCATCTGCGCCTGCGACTACGAGTTCCATCTGCCCAAGCCCTCTTACACCTGGAATACCTTGCAGCACCTGTCGAAGGACTATCCTGACGACACCTTTGTGTTACTGATTGGTGGCGACAACTGGGCCCACTTCGAGCGCTGGCGCCATTGGCAGGATATTCTGTGGCATCATGATGTCATTGTCTATCCGCGCGATCAGCATCGTGGCACTATTGATGTGCCATTACTGCCAGTGTCGAGTACGGAGATCCGACAAAAAGTGAGGGCAGGAGAGAGCATCAGCGGACTGGTGCCAAAGTGTGTGGAGGCCTTAGTAGAACAATATTATCAATAGCTATGGATAATCAGCAACGAAACTATTCCATCATTGTTGTCACCTACAATAATGCCGACGGACTGCAGCGTACGCTCAAGAGCATACGTCAGTTAGACTATTTGCAGAAGGAAATTGTGGTGATTGATGGAGGTAGTAAAGACGAGTCACTCAATATCATTGCTGAGAATCAGGATGTCATTACGACTTCTGTGTCGGAGAAAGACAATGGTATCTATAATGCCATGAACAAAGGCGTCCGGTTGGTGAATGGCGACTACGTGGTATTTATGAATGCCGGCGATGAGTTTGCCAATAAGGACGTTCTGTCGTTGGTGAACGGTTACGATGGCGACATCATTCTTGGTGGTGACTTATATGGTGGAAAGGTGAGAATGCTGAAAGAAACGATGACGCTGTATGATTTGCTGTCTATCGGAATATGCCATCAGTCAGTGTATTATCGCAGAGAGGTGTTGCAGAAATATGGCTTCGACGAGTCGTACAAGTTGATAGCAGACCTGAAATCGGTGGTAGAGCCTTTGCTGAAGGATCATGTGCGGATTTCTGTTGTGATGGAGGTGCTGGCCAAATGTGAACGCGGAGGACTGAGCAAACAGCGTTGGAGAGAGACGCTGACGGAGAATCGCCGGATGATTGACGAGTTGGTAGATCCCTTCTATAAAGACGACTATCTGAGATTCGCACGCGTCAACAACGGCCTGTTGCACGACTTCGTGGTGCTGTCGCATTTCCACAGTATCTTCCCACTCATCAAGTGGCTCTCAAAAATCGTGTCGTTCCTGAACGATAAGTTCAAGCATATTCCTATTGAGTAGATGATTATTTTCTTTGAAGCCACCACTTGTAGCCATGCACCAAATAATAGGCCAAACGGGGTGGTAGGGCGAAGACAAGACGATCGGTAAAGGGTATCTGAGTATTGAGCTGTCCCTTTAATGTATGATAGTATTTCTCATAGACGTCGAATTGGCGGTCATCAATGAATTTCTCGTAAACCTTCAGTTGGCGCAGTCGGAAGAAAGGCTCCATCTCTGACCATACAGGTTGTAAGGCTGACAGCATCAGCTGGTCGTAACGGCTCTCGTAGTCGAGATTGATGCGCGGATAATTAGTGATACCTTCGCTGTAGACGTAGCAACTCTGGCTGATGCAGAACACCTTGTTGACCTTGGTCAGATAGCGGATGTGAAACAGGATGTCTTCGCCAAGATAGATGTCACGTGGCATGTCCAGACAGCCGTTGAGGATGACATCTCTGCGGAGCAACATGCCCCAGATGGGTGGAAAGTGGTTGCGCAAGGCCAGATAATCCTTGATGACATCGGTGGGGGTGATGAGTCCTCTGCAACCAGAATCGTAGGTCACACCGTACTGGTTCTGGTAAGGCGCTATCACCTCGTCGGCATCGTTGGCCTCCATAGCCTCAATGGTATGACGGAGGGCGTGAGGCAACAGGGCATCGTCGCTGTCGCAAAACATGATGTACTGGCCGCGGGCTTCTTCTACGCCTGTGCGTCTGGCTGCTGTCACACCGCCATTTTCTTTGTGGATGACCCGCAGACGAGGATAATGGCTGGCTATCTCGTCGCAAATGGCACCAGAAGCATCACTGGAACCGTCGTCAACGGCTATCACCTCGTAGTCGTCGAAGTCCTGCGTCAGGATGCCTTTCAGACATTGCGCCACATATTGTGCCTTGTTATAGACAGGGATGATGACTGATATTTCCATGATGTTATTCTTGCTTTTTCCTGAGGACAAACTGCATACACTCATGAAGTATAGTTACATTGAGCAGGCGCATGATTACATAATAGAGAGCGACTGCGATGGCGATACGAACGATGAATAATAACCAAAGATTTGCGATGAACAGGGTGATATAGTAGGTGACTGCCATCACTGTTGCTGCTATCAGCATGAAAGGCACAACATCTTTCAGAAGTTCGAAGAATCGCAAGCCAATAATGCGCCGTGTGGCCTGCTGCCATGCTGCCAGCCATACTATGTTAAATATGGTGTAGGCGGTGACCATGACTTTGATGCCCTCGCGATAGAAAATCAGGATGATGCAGAGTTGAAGAACAATCTGCGCAATATTCAACCACATGTTGATATCGCTTCGACCATGACTGATGGCTAGGTTTTGATAGAGTGTGTAGATGGGCATGAATGCACCGCTTAGGCAAAGTAGTTGCAACAGGGGAACGCTCTCCCGCCACTTTTCTCCAATGGTCAACAATATAAACTCATGCGACACCATTGCTAGTCCAAACATCGCAGGAAAGGAAAGAAAGACAGTAAAACGCAGCAGTTTGCGCAAAACTCGGATCTCCCGCTCCCGCTCGTCAGAGACCGATACCAATACCGTCTGGGCTATTTGGTTGACTGTACCTGAAATGGTTGAATGGGCCATTGAGTTCCATTTGTTAGCCTGAAAATAATTACCCACAGAACTGATGGGGAACAAACGGCCAAAAATGAAAGTCAATATGTTCTGGTTAATAATGTTGATAATGTTTGTAACCATTAACTTGACACAAAAGGAGTACATTCGCTTAACAGGCCCAAAATCAATTTTCAGCGATGGATGCCAAGGTGCATAGTAGAAACGGCCAATATCAGAAACAATCACATACACAAGTTGTTGTCCGACCAAACTCCAATAAGAGAATTTCAGTAGTGCCAGGATGATACCGGTAATACCTGCCAAAACAAGCGCCATCACACTAATGATAGCCAGTTCGCGGTTCATCATATTCTTCGTCAAGTATGTTCCGCTAACCAACGCTAATGCCGTTATTGGCAGGCTTAAAAAGAGTATTCGTGAGACCAACACAAGACATGGCTGTTTAAAAAAGGCAGCAATTGCTGGGGCACATAAAAAAAGTAGGAGGTATAAAAAACTACTTACACAGATATTGAGCCAAAACACCGAGTTATAGTCGTTATCTGTAGCGTGTTTTATATTAATAAGCCCCGCACCGAATCCACCCGACTGTATGGCTCCTGCTATGGCGGAAAAAATGGCCAACACTCCGACTATTCCATATTCACCAGGGGTGAGCAGACGGGCTAAAATAATGCCAAACACAAGATTCAATACCTGTGTTGTTCCATTGCTCATTGCCCCCCAGAAGAGTCCTTTTGCAGTCTTTTCCTTTAAATTTTCCATATCTCGCGCTGCAAAAATACTAGTTTTATTTTTTTTCCCCAAATATATTTAGTACTTTTGCACAAACTTATGATTTTTCAGCGAATGGAAAAGATAAAAGAAAAAATGGAGATATTAGTAACTGGAGATAATAATTACGTGATGCCCATAGGCGTGATGCTTACTTCTTTGTTTGAAAACAACAAAGAAGACGATATTTCCATTCACATGATGACCAATAAGGAGTTTACAGAGAAAAATCAGAACAGTCTACGTAGTATTGTAGAGAACAGAGGAGGACAAATCGCCTTTTATATAATGGACGATGATTTGTTTCGAGATTTCCCACTCGGCGAGGATTATCAAAGTCAGCATATCATAAGTATGGCGGCATATTACAGGCTTTTTGTTGCAGAAATCCTACCTCAAGAAATAGATAGAATTATATATTTTGATGGAGATATCATTGTTCGCGATTCTCTCCGGGAATTATGGAACACGAACATTGATGGTTTTCCTCTTGCTGCGGTTCCTGATACCGAAAACTGTACAGTCTCACATTACAATCGTCTTCGATATCCTCAGTCTCTCGGTTATTTTAACTCTGGCGTCCTACTCATCAATCTACAATACTGGCGTGAACATCATGTCATAAAAGATTTCTTACAAATTGTCAAAGAAAAGCGGTCAATATTAAGTTGCCATGATCAAGATATCATGAACTGGCTATTTCGCGAAAACAAGATAGTGTTGCCGATTAAATATAACATGCAAAATTGTTTCTTGTATTGTCGTGAACGAGTGCCATTGACATATGTATTCGACGAACAAATCAAAGAAGGACAGCAACATCCTGTTATTGTACATTTCTCTGCTTGTCCAAAGTTGTGGCATAAAGACTCACATCATCCATACAAAGCGGAGTTCGTCTATTACCGTAACATGACAGAGTGGAAAGACATGCATGAACAGCGTCACTATCGTGGTCGCCATCGCTTTTATTGGGCGCTTGTCAACTTCGCCATTTGGACTGGCTGGAGTGCTCCAAGTAACAACCCAGATAACTTCTATGTAAAGGCAGAGCCAATGCACGGAAACCCGTGATGTCCTGTATTACAATTCAAAAGAGCATTTGTTGGGTAATACCCTATCGAATGCATTACATAGTATTCTCTTATTATTCTCGAAATCCATTTTAATAGGAGTGTCATTCAAACAGATTAACTTTTTTTTCTGTTGAATGATAAGTTCCGATATCTCCTCAATTGTTTCGTCTTCTATATTGCAATACTGTCCGTCCTTAAAAATATTGTAAGGGATAAAGTTACCTGACGCTAACTGCCAATATCTCAGCAGCCAAATACAGATATCACCATAAGAACGGAATTTGTTCAAATACATTCTTTTCAAATCATCGCCACAATGATTCCACACTTCTTCGTATGTATGCTTCAAATAGCCTTGTGGGAAGTGATTCATTATGAAGCCAGGGAATTTGTTCAGCCTTCGAAGGTGGAAGTTATTACTGGTTATTCCAGGATATTTAAGAGAGTACCATTTTGACAAGTTCTTACTGATTGCAGTTTTCTTGTCAAAATGCTTATTAATCAAGGCAGTTGCTAAAAACACAGAACTATCAAATATATCAGGTCGTGAGTGCCCCATTACTTCCATTCCGCCAAGATCACAAGGTAACCCATCTTTAAAGAATCGCTCAGGTTTGACATCATTCAATAAGAACATGTCGTCATTGAAATAAACAAATTTCTCCGACAAGTCTTTAATGTTGCAAAAATTGAATTCTATGAGTTGACTGTTAAATGTTGGCAGATACTGATTGGGGATGAAATCTTCATGTTTTACAACTACCAATTTGGGATGGTTTGTATTCAGCCATTCGGGCAAATGACCATAGGTGACAAAGAAAATCCTGTTTACCCAAGGAGCAAATTTCTCCACTCCACGGAACCAGTAACGAAGCATATCCCAATCCCTAAATCTGGCACTGTTATTATCTATATCTCTATGCTCTAATGTAGCATAGTGATTGCGCTCTTCCAGCCATTTTGGATCGTTGCCGTCAACCCAGGTAATTACAAAGTCAATATCTTCCTTTTTATGATTCATCTGCTATGATATTTTTGAACAAGGCCGTAACGAGAAGCACATTAACGTATGGCCACCACCTTTTCATTTATCATTTGGTAGTCAGGCATCATCCTACCTGACTACCGGGTTTCACATCCTTCGTCGTGGTGACCACGCTGAGGCTCTCGTCGAAATCTACGGCGCTGAGAATCATGCCTTGACTCTCGATGCCCATCATGTTACGAGGAGCAAAGTTGGCCACGAAGAGGATACGCTTGCCGATGAGTTCCTCAGGATTCTCATAGAAAGCAGCGATACCAGAGCAGATAGTACGGTCTGTGCCAGAACCATCGTCGATGGTGAACTGCAACAGTTTCTTACTCTTCTTCACCTTCTGACAATCCTTCACGAGACCCACACGGATGTCGAGTTTCTCGAAGTCATCGAATGAAACGGTATCCTTGATAGGAGCGGCCTTATAGGCTGCAGCCTGATTAGCCTTCTTGGTAGCCTCCAGTTTGTCGAGTTGCTTCTGAATCACCTCATCCTCAATCTTCTCGAAGAGCAGAGCAGGCTCACCAAGTTGATGACCAGCCCTCAGCAGGTCGGTGCTGCCCAACTGCTCCCACTCGAATGATTCGATGTTGAGCATGTCGCGTAGTTTACGCGACGAGAATGGCAGGAATGGCTCAAAGGCGATAGCGAGGTTAGCGGTCAACTGCAAGCAGATGTTCAGGATAGTCTCGCAACGCTTTGGATCAGTCTTCCAAACCTTCCAAGGCTCGCACTCTGTGATATAGCGGTTACCGATACGAGCCAGGTTCATAGCCTCGAACTGAGCATCGCGGAACTTGAACTGTTCCAACAGAGCCTCAACCTTAGCCTTAACATCCTTAAACTCCTCAAGGGCCTGCTTATCAACATCCTGCAACTCGCCACAAGCGGGAACTACACCGTTCCAGTACTTCTTGGTGAGCTGGAGAGCACGGTTTACGAAGTTACCGTAAACAGCAACCAACTCGTTGTTATTGCGATCCTGGAAGTCCTTCCAAGTGAAGTTATTATCTTTTGTCTCAGGTGCATTGGCTGTCAGTACATAGCGCAATACATCCTGCTTACCAGGCATATCAACCAGATACTCGTGGAGCCATACAGCCCAGTTGCGAGAGGTTGAGATCTTATCGTTCTCAAGGTTCAGGAACTCATTGGCAGGTACGTTATCAGGCATGATAAATGCTGGCTTTTGGCCATTGGCAGTTGGCTTTTGGCTTTCATTCCAAGCACGCATCATCACAGGGAAGATGATACAGTGGAACACGATGTTGTCCTTACCAATGAAGTGAATCAGACGGGTGTCCTCGTCCTGCCACCACTTTTCCCAGTTGCCCCACTTCTCAGGCTCCTTCTCACAGAGTTCCTTCGTGTTCGACACATAACCGATAGGTGCATCGAACCAAACATAGAGTACTTTACCCTCAGCATCCTTTACAGGCACGGGGATACCCCAATCCAAGTCGCGAGTCATAGCACGTGGCTGCAGATCCATATCGAGCCAGCTCTTGCACTGTCCGTATACGTTAGGACGCCACTCCTTGTGCTCCTCCAGAATCCACTGCTTCAACCAGTCCTGATACTCGTTCAAAGGCAGATACCAGTTCTTGGTCTTCTTCAGTACAGGAGTAGAACCAGAAATGGTTGACTTAGGATTAATCAGCTCAGTTGGCGAAAGGTCGCGTCCGCACTTCTCACACTGGTCGCCGTAGGCACCCTCGTTGTGGCAATGTGGGCACTCACCAGTAACATAGCGGTCGGCTAGGAACTGCTTAGCCTCCTCGTCGTACAGCTGCTCAGTAGTCTCCTCAGTCAGCTTGCCCTCGTCGTAGAGTTTCTTAAACCACTCGGCAGCAAACTTGTGATGCGTCTCACTGGTTGTACGGCTATAGATGTCGAACGAGATGCCAAACTCCTCGAACGAATCCTTAATCATCTTATGATAGCGGTCTACCACATCCTGAGGTGTGATACCCTCTTTACGGGCACGAACGGTGATGGGCACACCGTGCTCGTCGCTACCGCCGATGAACATCACGTCGCGCTTCTTTAGACGGAGGTATCTTACATAGATATCGGCCGGCACATAGACACCAGCCAGATGGCCGATGTGTACGCCACCGTTGGCGTAGGGCAGGGCCGAGGTTACCGTTATTCGTTTGTAGTTTTTCTGTTCCATTATACTTGTTTTTTTATTTTGACCGCAAAGGTACGAATAAGTGAGCGAAAAGCAAAAGGAAAACAAGTTTTTCTTTTCTTTTCCGAACGGAAGTACCTAAGAACGCAGTTCAAAGGTACGAATAAGTGAGCGAAAAGCAAAAGGAAAACAAGTTTTTCTTTTCTTTTCCGAATGAAAGTACCTAAGACCGACAGGTCAAAGGTACGAAGTACTCTTTCTTAGTAACAGAGTAACAGTAGTAACAGAGGAATAATAAAAATATTCGCGCGTACCGCGCGCGTGCGGTACGCGAGGGATCTTGGAAATCGTCTGTTACCTCTGTTCCTCTGTTCCCTTGTTCCTCTCCATTCTCTCTATTCTATCTATTCTATCTATTCTATGACACATTATGACAAATTATTTATATATTATATAGATTTTACGCGTACCGCGTTCCTCCTTATAATAATACATGCACGGGTGTGCACGGTACGCGAGAAGTTTTTGGAATATACTGGCAAATGTGTCATTGTGTCATGAAAGAACAAAGGGCGTTCCACTTCAAACGATGGCACTTTTTTTCGTAACGATGGCACTTTCACCCCGAAACGATGGCACTTTTTCTCGTGTAAAGCCGCACCGTTCATCTGTTTTGCAAAGATAATAGATTTAAGGGCGTTTTGCAAGAGTTTGGCTGCTAATTTTTCATAAAAATGCAAAACTGTTAAATGATTTTTTGTGGACTCAATAAATAATTGCAGAATGGCTCCTTTGTGGTTTAACGCACATTAACATCCCTTTTTTGGCTATCCAACGTCTTTTCCTTACTTTTGCATTTCCTCTTTGTAATTGATGCAGACAATGAAACTGGAACAATTTAAGGTCATAGCCATCGATGCCGATGATACACTATGGGATTGTCAGGGCCATTTTGAGCAGGTGGAGAACCATCTCTATCGGCTCATTGAGCCTTATTGTGATGATCCCAAGCACGAACTGTTTGTGACTGAGTCGGGCAATATGGCCGACCTAGGCTATGGCTGCAAGGCTTTTACCATCAGCATACTGGAGACGGCTATGCGTGTGGCAGGCAACGACCTGTCGGTCACCATGCTCAGCGACCTGCTGGACGACTGCAAACGTCTGCTTCATTTGCCGGCCACGCCGCTGCCGGGTGTAAGAGAAACGCTACAGGAACTGCGCAACGGCCCGATGCGGATGGTCTGTTTTACGAAGGGCGAGTTGCAAGATCAGGAAAACAAACTGAAACGGTCGGGGTTGGCACCTTTCTTTGACGATGTGGAGATTACTTCCGACAAGACGCAGCACGAATTTCTTATGCTTTGCGAGCACCAGCACATCCATCCTTCGCAGTTGCTCATGGTGGGTAACTCGCTGAAGAGCGACATTGCGCCGGCACTTGCCGTAGGGGCCTCGGCCATCTACATCCCCTTTCATGTGACCTGGCAACTGGAGCATGTGGAGCATTTCGACCATCCCCACATGGTGCAGTTAGGGCAGTTCAGCGACCTGCTGAGGCTGCTGTAGGCCACAGGCTCATCCTTTCTTGACAATGCAGAACCCTTGCTTCAGGATGAACTTGAGTGTGCTGATGCTGGTGTTGCGGTCGTAAGTCCTTTCGGCTTCAGGCAGTTCGTCGTAGGGCACCAGACAAGGGTGCAACTTCTTATGGTCATCGCGCTCAGGACCATATTTCCATCCCTGTGCCATGCGTGTCTCAGCCCATACTTCATGCACATTTCTCGCCATCTGCTCGGTCAGCAGTTCCAGTTCTTCGGGCAGTACGATGCCTTCGGTGTCGGCCGGTTGCGGCATGTAGTGTGTGTGTTTCTGTTTCATGCTTCCTCAACGATCTCGCCAGTCTTGTCAATATAATACCATCTGCCATAAGCATCCATGACGCGTGCTACGCCGTTCTGGAACGAGTAGACGCCTTTCCATTCGCACGGGATGACGATCTCGCCAGTATTGTCAATGAAGCCGCAGTTGCCAAAGCCGTCGACAATATAGGCCAGACCCTCAGAAAACTGACCCGCCTTGCGCAGTGTGCATGGCACGACGACCTTTCCGTCTTCGTCGGCAAAGCCGTATTTGCCATTTCTCATGAATGGGTGAAGTTCTTTTTCCGGCATTTCCGGCTCTATCACTTCCACATCAATGCTTTCACTGTCAACGACTGTTCCAGCCCTCTGCCATAGTTGACGAGCCAAGGCCAACTGTTGCTCGCTATAGAGTGGCACATCGCTGCCGTCAATGCCATAGAGTTTGGGGAATTGCCAGCCGCACTGGTCGCAGAACAGTGAGTGCAACGGCACCTCCTTTCCGCATACGGGACAACGCTTGGCGGTGTTGCCAATACTCTTGTTCTTGGCATAGAGTTCACGGATGATATACTCCTGCTGCCCCACCAGAGCCAGATACTCCTTTGCTTTCTCCTTTATCTCCCTTTTCACAGCCTCGGCATTGCCCTTTAAAGCAATGGCGGCCAGACGGTCTTTTTCCTTGCTGACGGCGCGAAGCAGTTCGGGCAGTGCCGTGTTAGGCTGTCCCTGATAATCAATGTAGTCGAGTGGGCGCACGATGAGCCTGAACTTCTCGTTGTATGGAGCGTTGTCAATGCGCACGGGAATAATCAGTTTCTTGCTGTCGTGTGCTTCGAATATTTCGCCGGCAGTATAGACAGAGGCATTTGAATGCTCCGATGAGATGAACACCAGTATCTTTGAGCGTGAGATGGCATTCGACAGCACTTCCAGGAATTGCTGTCCGCTATAGATGCCTTCTTTGTCCAGCCAATAACTGATGCCGTTGTTCTCAAACATCTCGATGATGGCCGACACAGGATTGCCTGGCACTATCTTGTCGTTTTGTATATAGTCCTTGCGGCTATAACTGATAAAGACATCATATTCCTGATTCATGCTGATGGTGCTTTTGGATTATTTGTCGTTGTTCTCTGTCATCTTCATGATCCATGGCATATAGCGGGTGAACTCCTTGTCGAGCATGTTGATGATGTTGAGTTCGTCGTAGGGGCGTATGTCATGGTGTATGAAGAGTTTCTTGTTTTGTGCCAGGACATCGGCAAATGCCGGATGGGCATATTTGTCTTCTTCGATATGGGGCTTCCTGAAACCCATGAGCAGTTTCTCCACATTCCAGCGGTTGTGCTCCACAATGGCCAGTTCCTCCACTTCGTATGCTTTCAGTGCCTCATAGTCGCGGCTGCAGTCGTCGACGCTCAGACCGCGCATGGCCCGCAGTGAGGCCAGTTTGGTTCTGATGTTATAGGCATTGTACAGGTTCGACCATTTGTTGGCCACGGTCAGTTTCCTCCACAACTTGTTGGCATCGGCCCATATCTGGTCTGCCGGCGTAGCATCCAACTGTGCCATCGGCAGGAATTGCAGCGTATCGTAATTGGCAGTGCAATACAGGTAGTTGATGAGTTTGGCCCGCTTCAGCGAGTGGCTGTCCTCGCTATATCCCGTCTCGTTCATGCCAAAGGGGTAGATGTGTGCATAGCGCCCTTTGCGCTGAGTGGTGATGAGGTGGCCATTGGTCACTATGGAGTAGGGGCTCATGCCGCTGTCGTCGGTATTCCTGAGGTTGGTGACGAAGTTGTCCGAGCGGTCTTGCCGGATAAACACGTTGATGCCGTTGTCGTAGACGCTGTCGGGCAGGTTCATGCCTATGACGAAGTTGTGCCGCTGGTCGGCTTGTGCCAGGAAGATAGACAGGTATTGGCGGTCGGCATCTTCCGCCCATTCTTTTATAAGATGTTGAATCTTCCTTGAAAAGACATTGCCTTTGATAAATTCGAACTCCACATCGAGGAAGTCGGCCTCCTTGCCGGTGAACTGCGACGGCGGTACCACTGTGACCTCGCCCGTGCCTGTTTCCGAGAGGTCGCGATAATGGTACGACTGCACTTCAAAAAGGTGATGGTTGCGGGTGATGAACTCATCCTTCTCCTTGTCGGCATTGATGTCGATGAAGGTGATTCTGGTCTTGAGGTTGGCGTTGCGGTTGAAGTTGGGAAAGTGCAGCACATTGGCCGCCTCCATGGCGAAGGCCACAGCAAAGTTGGTTGTGCCTACAAATACGAGGTGCACATATCTGTCATCGTCGGGCTTGATGCCGTTGCCATAGACGGTAGGGTAGGCATATTCCTTGTCGGGGTCTTCCATGTCGTGGTAGCGGCGCTTCACAAACACCTGCTTGGCCCATCCGGCGCAGAAGTTATAGGGCACGAACTCAATGCCCAGTTGTCCTATCTGGCTGAAGATGTCGGATGTCTTGAAGGCTGCATAGGTGTCCAGGTCCTTGAACACGCAGGTAATGCGGTTTGGCCTCTCCTTGATGCCGGGACTGTTCAAATAGCGGTAGATGCTGTCCATGCACTCCACGTTGATGGCATCGTGTGCAGGGTTGTGGCTGTTGCCGATGATATAGACCTGCTCGGCCGCCTCAAGGTGTATGTCGGCATAGTCTTCCGTCGAGGTGCGGTGCCCATAGTTCACGATGATGCGTTTCATGTAGGCCTTGCAGAACGACTTGCTCAGTTCCTCCCTGATGGCCGTTGCGTCTTTGGCACTCAGAATGAGGACATAGGCCTGCGCATCCTTGCTGAAGATATGATTGATGACCGACGGCACCATCTCGTCGTAGCCCATGATGATATAGTGGCCCGACTTCAGGTAGTGTATCATGCCGTCCTGATGCCGTTTCACCCGTCGGTCTATCGAGTTGGTGATGATACCGATGATGATGCCGTTGAAGACAAAGGCGCCCACCAGGAATATCAGGGTGCTGGCTATGAGCATCCAGCCATGCACAGCATGGGAAGTGTGGTTTGCAACTTGCTCTGGGGCGGCCACATACAGGTTGTTCAGGGCGTTAGAGTCAATGAGCAGATACAGGGGCAAGAGCCACATGCTGATGTCGTGATCCTCACAGAACTCCTGCCAGTCACAGCCCGAGAATGCCAGCAGCAGATACGATAGTCCCAAAGCAATGACGAGGCCCACCATAAGGATGGCGAACTGCTTCAGCATGTTCTGCGACAGTAGCCTGTCGAAGCGCAGCCATTGCCGTCTGTGTCTCTTTGTCTTCAATGCTTGATTCCTAAATTCCGCTGCACTTTAGGTTTACATATTTTGGGCACAAATATAGGCATTTATTTTCAAACCACCAAATATCTGTGGCATTTACTATCAGTTTTTTATTGCCTTTTTTGCAGATTTGTGCGAAGTATTGTATACCTTTGCAGCCAGAAAACAAATAAGAATGTCTATGATAGAGAAACTGTTGCGTTGGATGACGGGTGCTGCCTTGTGCTGTGGCCTGGTATTGAGTGTTGTGTCGTGCTCAAATGATGATGATTCCGTGCCGGGAGCAGAGTTGCGCGCAAGGTTCCATTCACTGGATTGGGGCACCGACACCTGTTTTGTCTATGGTCACAAGACACCCGATGTGGATGCTGTCACCTCGGCACTGTCGTATGCCAGACTGATGAATGCCCTGGGCTATAACTGCAAGGCGAAGGTGTCGAGTCCAATGAACCGGGAAACGGCTTACATCAGCAGTCATTTCGGCTTTGGCCTGCCGACACTTAAGACTTCAGTGGCAGCACAGACACGCCTCATCCTGACCGACCACACTGACTATGCACAGTGTGTGGAAGGTGCCCACGAAGCCGTTATCCTGCAGAAAATAGACCACCATGTAGAGGGCGATATCAGCGACGACGCCATCCCCTATGTGCGCCGCGAGATGGTGGGTTCTACTAATACCATTGTCTATGAGATGTTTCGCGAGTTGGGCGTTGCTATCGACGACGAGGTTGCCCGTATCATGCTGGCAGGCATTGTGAGCGACACACGCAACCTGACGAAGACCACTACGAAGGCTGCTGACAGTATTGCCTGGGTGGCACTGACCACCCAACTCAATATTACCAAAGACTCGATGGCCATTATCAACCTGCGCATGGAAGAGGCTGCCTACGACTATTCGGGCATGACCGATGCCGAGACATTCCTCTCTGACTATAAGGATTATGAAGTGAATGACTACCGTATAGGTTTCGGAAGCCTGGCCTGTAAACAAGCCGGGATGGATGCCTTTATTGACCGTATGCTGGCTGTTATGCCGCAGGTGATGCAGCAGAAAGACCGTCAGATGCTCTTTGCCAAGATTGATAACCTTGTGCCGAATACGGGCGACGACAAAAATGTGAAACCTTATGTTGAGGGCGGTACCTATTTCATTTATTATGGCGAAGGTGCAAAGGCTGCGGCCGAGGCTGTCTTCGGTTCTTCGTTGCGCGAAGGTGTCTGTTTCACCGAAGAAAACCTGTCGCGTAAGCAGATTGTGCCGCGCCTTACCAATGTCATACAATAATCTTGTGACTATTATTAAGCGTTGTCGTTTGCCACTTGGATATAGAAACTGAAAGGGCGGAAACCGTCGTTGCAACTAATCATCGCACTCATAGGGTTCTGCATCCATCCACCTTCATAAGTGTAAGACCCGTCAGGAGAAACACTTCGCTTCGCGTAGAAATGGCCCTTGCCTCGGGCCAGTGACTCCACAAACGGCCTCATAGACTCCCATGCCGACGGGCACATGCCTTCTGGCTTCTTGCCGTCGATGGAAATCCACTGCTGCCCCTCTCTGACATCGCAGGCGTGCTCAATGGGGTTTTCGTATTTTTCCATCAGGTCGGTATAGACTGTCTGCCGTATGGCCGTGATTCGTACTTTGTTCATATCATGTGTGAATTGTTGTTCGTTGGTCATTGCCTAGAGGCCATTTTGCAGCACATCAAGGCACTGGACAACTTCAATACGCTGGAGAGTCGCAACATCGAGGCTGCCAAGACTGATATGCTGGCTGGCGAGGATACATCGAAATTCAGTTATTAATTTATGGTTGTCATATAAGCTGTTTCTTTAATGAGTTTACAGATGTCCTCCAGATATTTGCGGTCTATGTCATCGAAGGTTGCCAACCGATCACTATCAATGTCGAGTACCGCCATTACCTTGCCGTCGTTGTCAAAAACTGGCACGACGATCTCTGACTTCGACTCACTGCTACATGCTATATGGCCAGGAAATAGCTCTACATCTGGCACGATGACCGTCTCACCACGCTGCCAAGCCGTGCCACACACGCCCTTGCCGTATGGTATGTGCATACAAGCGACAGGACCTTGGAATGGACCAAGTACCAGTTCGTTGTCTATTACACGATAGAATCCCGTCCACCAGAATCCCATTGTCTGATGAATGGCTGCAGCCACATTACTCATTACGGCTATCATGTCTTTCTCGCCGTCGATGAGTGATGTTATCTGGCTGACCAGTAACTTATATTGTTCTTCTTTCATAATAACTCTATTCATAATGTCTAATCCTAACATCGATGCCGTCACTTTGGAGTTTTCCTGGGATGTCACTCAAATCTGTTTGACCGTAGTGATAAGGGAACACCACCTTGGGCTTGATGATTTTTGCAGCCTTAATCAATTGGTCTGGTGTCATCGTGTAGGGCTGATTGCAAGGCAGGAAGGCAATGTCGATGTCCTTGATGGCTGACATTTCAGGGATGTCCTCTGTGTCACCAGCGATATAGATTCGCAGGCCGTCGATAGTCAGAATATAGCCGTTGTCACGACCCTTGGGGTGGAACTGAGTGTGACCTTCAGTTATGTTATAGGCAGGGACGGCTTCTACCTTAATGTCATTGAAAAATAAACATTGACCATTGACCATTACAATACCAGAGCCATACATGTCAGCACAACGCTGGTTGGTAATGAAGCGAGTCTTTTCGCCAGACAGCAACTTGATGGCATCTTTGTTGAAGTGGTCAAAGTGCTCGTGAGTCACCAACAGATAGTCAGCCTTTGGCATGGAGGCATAGTCAATCGTTTTGTTTCCCAACTTCGTCACAGGGTCAATCTGAATTTCTTTGCCATCATACTGAATGCGGATGCTGGCATGTGTCAGGGCATGAAACGTCACTTCCTTTCCGCTTTTGGTTTTAAACACATCAGTTTCATAATTCACCTGGCCACAGGCGGTAGTTAGGCCAAGTGCAGCAAATAAGCAAGTCAGAATATTCTTCATTTCCTAATAATTCTCAAAACTTGCCACAAAGGTAGCAAATATTCATTTATATTACGTATCTTTACGCCCAGATTTAATATGTTTTGTGATATGATAGACCAGATTATTGAATATTATGATTAGAAAAGCTGAGAAAAGAGACATACCAACTATCATCGAACTGCTGCATCAGGTGAATATGGTGCATCATGTACTGCGCCCTGACCTGTTCAAACCGAACACGACCAAATACGATGAGCAGGAATTGGAAGCGATGTTAAAGAATGACCGTAAACCCATATTCGTCTTTGACAACGACGCCGTTCTGGGTTATGCCTTCTGCATGGTGACCGAGGTGAAGGACGATAAATTGCTGCAGGACATCAAGACGCTGTATATTGATGACATCTGTGTGGATGAGAAGGCTCGCGGCCAGCATGTCGGCAAGGCTTTGTATGAGTATGTACGCGATTACGCCCAGTCCGTAGGCTGCAACAACGTCACCCTGAATGTATGGGACGGCAACGATGCCGCATTAAGTTTCTATAGGAAAATGGGCATGAGGGTTCAGAAAACAACGATGGAAATTGTGTTGTAATATGAGATAAGTTTATATTCCTCTCTCTGCCCAATCGCCTCTGTCTAAGTTACGGTACCTGATAGCCTCGGCGATGTGCATGGTCTCCACTTTCTCCGAGCCGGCAAGGTCGGCGATGGTGCGGGCCTTGATTACTCTTTCGCGGATAACGGAACTGGGCTCACCGGGCTGCATCTGTGTGAGTTCAGCGAAGGGCACGGCCTGTATCTCGCAATGTATGTCGTTCCGTCGCCCATTGGCGGAAGCGGGTAGCTATTATGGAGCGGATGCGGTAGCCGAGCGAAATAATCATATCAAGATTATAATATGGTATCTCGCGCGCTACTTCTCTATTTCCTTCTTGTCGAACCTGTCGGAAATTCCGACAAGTTGCGTTTTCCTGTAGTTCACCCTCTTCGTATATATGCTTGATATGCTCCACCACGTTGGTTCGTGACGACCCATAAAGCTCTGCCATCTGCTGTTGCGTCAGCCAGACAGTCTTTTCTTCAAGTCTCACATCAAGTCGAATATTCCCATCCTCCGACTGATAGATAATGATATTTCCTTTGTTCTCATCCATATCCTTATATATAATAATCGCCTCTGTCTAAGTTCCTATATCCTATGGCTTCAGCAATGTACATGGATTGTACCTTCCCTGAGCCTTCAAGGCCGGTGATGGTACGGATTTAATGCAAAGTAAGCGATATTTTCTTATATATAAATAAGGTGGGCTTATTTTTTGTGATTATTTAGGAAAAAAGTGGAATATGGTACAATTGTACTATTTTTTATTTGATACGTACTATAATACACCCTCTTTCTTGTAATTGGCTGTACATTTGCAGCCGAAAATCAATAATCTACAAAACAAGAAAAAGATGAAACTAAAACAAATGATGAGAAGAGCGCATAGGATGTCGGCACTGCTGACATTGCTCTTGTGCACGATGAAGGTTGCCGCTACGCAGACAGTGGTGGCCCATTGGGAGTTTACAACAGGTTACGACGTGGAGAAGAGCGGCACCA
>CAMHDT010000024.1 GCA_946183985.1 uncultured Prevotella sp. | reverse complement strand
CCCGCGACCCCAACCTTGGCAAGGTTGTGCTCTACCAACTGAGCTATTTCCGCATCAACTTCATCGCTGACGAAGTGCATCTCTCTCGATTGCGGGTGCAAAGGTACTACTTTTTTCCGAACCGCCAAAACTTTTTCTTGTTTTTTTTCAAAAAAAGTATTTTAACGGTTTTCCCGAACTCCTGTCACTTCTAAGAGGTTCTGTTTTTTTCGCCCAACCTTGGTCGCTTGGCTTGCCAAGAAGCCTTCCAACAGTTGAGGATAATAATAATGTACGCATATAAACAGCATGGCCGACAATCGCAAAACATCAAAAAATTATGCCGATTTGCAAAAATAATGCTGGAAAAATTTGCAGATTAAAGGAAAATGCCGTACTTTTGTAGCGAATAAGAACAATTAGATTAAATTTTACGGAAAAATGAAACAACTGTTCAATGCATGGTGGTGGCGCAACTCAAGATTTAAACAGTCGTGAGAAACCTGCCATGTATATGTACATCAACCATAGGAAGAGGCTCGTCAAATCACGACGGGCCTCTTTTCTTTAATCGAATAACAACACAAAATAAAAATATATGAGTTACTTAGTTGACAAACAAGGATTTTACGGAGAGTTTGGCGGAGCATACGTTCCAGAGATTCTCTATGCTACAGTGAAGCGCTTGCAGGAAGAGTATCTGCCCATCATCGAGTCAGAGGAGTTTAAGCGCGAGTATATGACGCTGCTGCGCGACTACGTAGGTCGTCCCTCGCCCCTCTATCTGGCTAAGCGCATGAGCGAGAAATACGGTTGTCAACTCTACCTGAAGCGTGAAGACCTGAACCACACGGGCGCCCACAAGATCAACAACACCATTGGACAGATTCTGTTGGCTAAGAAGATGGGCAAGAAACGCATCATCGCCGAGACTGGTGCCGGTCAGCACGGCGTGGCTACGGCAACGGTATGTGCCTTGATGGATATGCCCTGCGTGGTGTATCAGGGAGCGCTGGACGTAGAGCGTCAGCACGTGAACGTAGAACGTATGAAGATGCTGGGCGCCGAGGTTCGTCCTGTGAAGACAGGCAACTGGACCCTGAAAGACGCCACCAACGAAGCCATCCGCGACTGGTGCTGTCATCCCAGTGATACCTTCTATATCATTGGTTCCACCGTAGGCCCCCACCCCTACCCCGACATGGTGGCGCGCCTGCAGAGTATCATCTCTGAGGAAATCAAGAAGCAACTACAAGAGAAGATTGGTCGCGACTATCCCGATTACCTGATGGCTTGCGTGGGCGGTGGAAGCAATGCCGCAGGCACCATCTACCATTACATCGACGATGAACGCGTGAAGATCGTGCTGGCCGAGGCTGGTGGCAAGGGCGTTGAGACCGGTCATACCGCAGCCACCATTCATGCTGGCCGACTGGGTATCCTTCACGGTGCTAAGACGCTGGTAATGCAGACCCCCGACGGACAGATTATCGAAGCCGAGAGCATCTCTGCCGGACTGGACTATCCCGGTATCGGTCCGATGCACGCCAACCTGGCTACACAACATCGTGCCACCGTCTATAGCATCAATGACGACGAGGCCATCCGTGCCGCCTACGAACTGACCCGCCTGGAGGGTATCATCCCCGCCCTTGAGAGTGCCCACGCTATTGCAGCCCTCCAGAAGATGACCTTCAAGCCCGAGGATGTGGTGGTGCTGACCGTGAGCGGACGTGGCGACAAAGATGTAGAAACCTATCTGAACAACAAAGACTTAGCAGGTGAATATGGAAACTTTTAATTTTACGACAACCAGTCAGACCATCTTGGCAGACCTCTACACCCCCGTTGGTGTGTATATGCGACTGCGCGACATCTATCCGCAGAGCGCTCTGATGGAGAGTAGCGACTATCACGAGCAGAACAACTCACGCTCGTTTATCGGCATCAACCCTATCGGTTCGGTGGCCATCTCTCACGGCGAGGCCATCTGCCAGTTTCCCGATGGCAGTAAGTTGACCAACACAATCAACAAGGACTATCCCTGCCATCAGGCCATCAATGATTTTCTGAACAGATTCAGCATCAGCGGCGACAACGCGAAGTACTGTGGCTTATACGGTTACACATCGTTCAACGCCGTGCGCTACTTCGAGAATATCAACGTGAAGGACGAACGTCAGGAGAAGAACGACGCCCCCGACATGCTCTATATCCTGTTTCGCGACATCATCGTGTTTGACCACTTCAACAACCAGTTGACCATCGTGACGCTGGGCGACCAGAAAGTCATCGATGACATTCTGAAAGCGATGAACAAGCAGAACATTCAGGCTTACGGATTCAAGCCCGTGGGCGATGTGAAGAGTACGCTGACCGACGATGAACACCGAGAAAACATCCGTCGCGGCATCCGTCACTGCTTGCGTGGCGATGTGTTCCAGATAGTCCTCTCGCGCCGTTTCATCCAGAAGTACGAGGGTGACGACTTCAAACTCTATCGCGCCCTGCGCAGCATCAACCCCTCGCCCTATCTCTTCTATTTCGATTTCGGCGGTTTCCGCATCTTCGGCTCTTCACCCGAGACACATTGTCGCATTGATGGGCGCAAGGCTTACATCGACCCCATTGCTGGTACCACTAAGCGTACTGGCGATGCCGAGGCCGACCGCAAGGGTGCTGAGTATCTGCGCAATGATCCTAAGGAGAATGCCGAGCACGTGATGCTGGTGGACCTGGCCCGCAACGACCTGAGCCGCAACTGTCACGGGGTGAAAGTTGATTTCTATAAGGATCTGCAGTATTATTCGCATGTGATTCATCTCGTGTCGAGAGTCAGCGGTGAATTGGATGAGGGCGCTGACCCCATCAAGGCCTTTATCGACACCTTCCCCGCCGGCACACTGAGCGGAGCACCCAAGGTGCGCGCCATGCAACTAATTAGCGAATACGAACCCCACAACCGCGGTGCCTACGGCGGATGCATCGGTTTCATTGGCTTCGACGGTTCGCTGAACCAAGCCATCACCATCCGCACCTTTGTAGCCCGCAACGGCGAACTATGGTTCCAGGCAGGCGGCGGCATCGTTGCCAAGAGCGATGTGGAATATGAATTACAGGAAGTTAACAATAAACTCGGTGCGCTGAGAAAAGCCATTGACAAGGCTTCGGCGCTATAACTTAGGAGGTTCAGACAATGAAAATAGTCATCATAGACAACTACGACTCGTTCACCTACAATCTGGCACACCTTATCAAGGAACTGGGTGCCGAGGTGACCGTATTGAGAAACGACAAGTTTCAACTCAACGAACTGGAGAAATTCGACAAGATTGTGCTCTCACCGGGCCCGGGCATTCCCAGCGAGGCAGGCCTGCTGCTCGATGTGATTCGCACCTACGCCGGCCGCAAGCCGATGCTCGGTGTCTGCTTAGGTCATCAGGCCATCGGCGAGGCTTTCGGAGGGAAACTCGAGAATCTCAGCGAGGTGTATCACGGTGTAAGTACAGATGGAATACAATTTTGTAACGACATTATTTTCAACGGATTACCAAAACGCATCACAATTGGAAGATACCACTCATGGGTGGTTTCCAAGGAGAATTTTCCAGCATGTTTGGAGATTACTGCCGAGAGCGATGAAAGGCCACAGGTAGGCGAACGCAGTTCGGGAATGGGACAGATTATGGCCCTGCGCCATCGCTCGTACGAGATCCACGGCATCCAATTCCACCCCGAGAGTGTACTCACCCCAGAAGGCAAAACCATCATTAAAAACTTTTTAGCCATATGAAAGAGATTTTGAACCGTATCCTCAATCATGAGGAACTGACACGTGAAGAGACAAAAAACATCCTGATAGGCATCACACAGAGCCAATATCCCACGGAACAGGTAACAGCACTGCTCACCAGCCTGCAGATGCGCGGCATCACCGTTGACGAACTCCTGGGCTTCCGCGACGGCATCCTGGAAACGGGCGTACCCGTGCCCCTGAACTGCGACCGATATATCGATGTAGTAGGTACAGGAGGCGACCGCAAGAACACCTTTAACATCTCTACCACCTCATGTTTCGTCATCGCCGGTGCAGGCTATAAAGTAGCCAAGCACGGCAACTACGCCGCCACCTCTACCAGCGGTGCTTCCAACGTCATTGCCAACCACGGCGTACATTTCACCGACGACCTCGACAAACTGAACCGTTCCATCAACGAGTGCGGCATCGTGTATCTGCATGCCCAGTTGTTTGCCAAGGCTATGAAGTTCGTTGGTCCTATCCGCAAGGCCCTGCCCTTCCCCACGTTCTTCAACCTGCTGGGTCCCATCGTGAATCCCAGTCAGCCACAATGTCAGTTGTTAGGCGTGGCCAACCTCGACCAGATGCGCCTCTATTCCAATGTGTATCAGAAGATAGGCATAGACTACGGCATTGTGAACAGCATTGACGGCTACGATGAAATCTCGCTGACTGGCGACTTCAAAGTGACCACCAACAACTACGAGCGCATTTTCTCGCCCGCTGACCTCGGCTTCGAGAAGGCAAAGCCAGAGGAACTGCAGGCTGGTGCCAACGAACAAGAGGCCAAACAGATATTCGACGCCGTGCTCGAAAACCGCGCCCTGCCAGCCCAGAAGCACATCGTACTGGCCAACGCCGCCTTCGGCATCCAAGTGCTGGAGAAGGGCCAGAAGAGCATTGAGGAATGCGTAGAGATAGCCCGCGAGAGCATTGACAGCGGCAAAGCCCTGCACACCTTCAAGAAGTTTGTTGAATTGAACTCATAGGCCCCATAAGACCCATAATAACAAAAAAGAATGAAAGATATTCTTCAAAAAATCATCGCCACCAAGCAGCAGGAACTGGAGCACATGCGCCAGAAGAAGGTTTCTATACGAGAAGCCCTGCTGGCCTCGGACACGGGCATCATTGCTGAGTTCAAGCGCCGCTCGCCCTCGAAAGGTTGGATCAAGGAGGAGGGAAAAGCCTGCGAGATACCCTTATCGTATCAGAAAAACGGCGCTGCTGCCCTGTCTATCCTCACCGACAAGCAATATTTTGGCGGTCATGACCGTTTTATTATGGAGGCATGTCAGTCGGGCGTCACCATCCCCGTGCTCTACAAGAACTTCGTCATCGACGAGATGCAACTCTACGAAGCCCTGCTCTGCGGCGCATCGGCCGTGCTGCTCATTGCAGCCTGTCTTAGTGTGCAGCAGTGTTCTGCACTGCTGAAGAAAGCCCACGCACTGGGACTGGAGGTACTACTGGAGATGCACGACGAGCACGAACTGGAATATGCCGAACTGGAGCCCGACCTCTGCGGTATCAACAATCGCCACCTGGGTTCCTTTGTGACCGATGTGGAGACTTCCTACCGTCTCGCCGAGCGCCTCCGTTCAGTATGCGGCAGTGCCACGACCACGAACCCTGCGCCCGTCCTTGTCAGTGAAAGCGGCATCTCTAACCCACAGACGGTCAGGGAATTGCGCGAGGCTGGTTTCCGCGGCTTCCTCATCGGTGAGACATTTATGCGTGAACCCCAGCCAGGACTGGCTCTGAAAGAATTTATTGCAAAGATATGAAAGTAAAAGTATGCGGCATGCGCGACGGAGAGAACATCCGTCAGGTCAGCGAGTTAGGCGTCGATTACATCGGCATGATATTCTGGGACAAGTCGCCCAGAAACGTGACGATGATACCCACCCACGCAGGTATCATCCCCGACACGACACGACTTGTAGGCAACAGCGAAACGCCGGCTTGCTACCAGCGAGTGGGCGTTTTCGTGGACGAGATGGCACAGAACATCATCACGCGGGTGGTGAATTTCAAGTTGGACGTCATCCAGTTGCACGGTCACGAAGAGCCTACGCTCATTCGCAACCTGCGCAGCACAATAGACCCCGATTTACGTCCAGGCATTCAGATTTGGAAAGCCATCAGCATTGTAGATCGCGATTCCGTTGCGATTTACAAACAGTACGAGGACTGTGTCAACGCCTTCGTTTTCGACACAAAATGTACGTGCGTGGGCGGTAGCGGACAGCAGTTCGACTGGAGCGTGCTCGACGGCTACGACGGCGCCAAACCCTTCCTGCTCAGTGGCGGCATAGGCCCTGACGACGCAGTCCGCATATGCAATTTCAAACACCCGAAAATGATGGGAATAGACCTCAATTCGCGCTTCGAAACGGAGCCTGGAATGAAAAACGTAGAACTGTTAAAGCAATTTCTGACACAATTATGAACAAGATAACACGACTTTTCAACGAAAGAGGCGACAGAAAACTCCTCTCGCTCTATTTTTGCGCTGGCACCCCCACCCTCGACAGTACCACCGAAGTAATTAAGACGATGCAGAAACGTGGCATCGACATGATAGAAGTGGGCATCCCTTTCAGTGATCCGATGGCCGACGGTCCCGTCATCCAAGATGCCGCCACGAAGGCTTTGAAGAACGGAATGAGTCTGCAAACGCTCTTCAATCAACTCAAGAGCATAAAAACAGAAGTATCTATTTCACTGATACTTATGGGTTACCTTAACCCCATCATGCAGTATGGTATTGAGGCTTTTTGTCAGTCGTGTACCGAGGCTGGCGTCAGTGGTGTCATCATCCCCGACCTGCCTTTCAAGGACTACCTCGACGACATCAAGCCCGTGGCCGATCGCTACGATTTGCGCGTTATCATGCTCATCACGCCCGAGACCTCCGAAGAGCGCATCCGCTTCATCGATGAGCACACCGAAGGTTTCATTTATATGGTATCATCGGCTGCAACAACGGGGGCACAACAGGCTTTTGACGAGCAAAAACAGGCCTATTTTCACAAAATCAACGCCATGAACCTGCGGAATCCGCGCATGATTGGCTTCGGCATCAGCAACCGTCAGACGCTGGAATCGGCCCAGGCCAACGCTGCCGGTGCCATCATCGGCTCCAAGTTCGTGGCCCTGCTCGAGGAAGAAAAAGATGCCAACCGCGCCCTCGATCGCCTGTTCGATGCGCTAAGCAAATAGAAAGTGCCATCGTTACATTCGAAAGTGCCATCGTTATTTTCATAAGTGCCATCGTTTTGAGTGCAAAGTGCCATCGTTGCAGTTTGCACTCTAATTATTGTACGAAAATTTTGCTGTTTGGATAATTCTTCGTACCTTTGCCACGAAAACGACTAAGACTATTAAAATGAATCGAAAAGACCTTATTTTAGCACTGCTTTTTGTGCTGATGCCAGCCCTGTGCATGGCCATTGGCTGGGACGAACAGAAGTACAGGGAGATTGAACAGAGCATTCAGCAGCCTCAGTTTGGCAAAGTCACCATGCTCATCACCAAGTGCGGTGCCACGCCAGAAGCATCTGCAGCCGACAATCAGAAGGCCATCCAGAAGGCCATCGACAAGTGTTCGAAAAAAGGTGGCGGCCGCGTGGTGGTGCCTGCAGGCATGACCTTTGAGACAGGTGCCATCCACCTGAAGAGCCATGTCAACCTGGTGGTGGAAGAAGGTGCGGTGCTCAAGTTCGCATTCCAGCCCGAACTCTACCCCATCGTTGAGACATCGTGGGAAGGACTCGACTGCTACAACCTGTCGCCATGCATCTATGCCTTCCAGCAAACCGACATTGCCGTTACGGGCAAGGGCACTATCGACGGAAACGGCTCCACACAGACATGGTGGCCTTGGTGCGGCTCCGACCGCTTTGGCTGGAAGGCCGGCACCATCACACAGAAGACCGAGGCTCGTCCACGCCTGCTGAAGAACGGTGAAGACGGCATTCCCATGCGCGACGAGCAGGGACGGTCCACGCCCGAACGCACTTTCGGTCCCACCGACGGCCTTCGTCCTCAACTCATCAACTTCACGCGGTGCCAGCGCATCCTCATCGAGGATGTCACGCTGCTCGACTCCCCTTTCTGGGTCATCCATCCTCTTATGTCGGAAGACATCACCGTACGTGGCGTAACCATCAACAACGACGGTCCTAACGGTGATGGCTGCGACCCGGAATCTTGCGACCGCGTACTCATAGAGAACTGCTATTTCAACACTGGCGACGACTGCATAGCCATCAAGAGCGGACGCAACCGCGACGGCCGTGAGCGTGCCATGCCTTCACAAAACATCATCATCCGCAGCTGTGAGATGAAAAACGGCCACGGAGGCGTGGTTATTGGCTCGGAAATCAGCGGCGGCGCCAAGAATATCTTCGCCCACGACTGCGTGATGGACTCACCCAGTCTGGAGCGTGTGTTGCGCATAAAAACCAACTCGTGCCGCGGCGGCATCATCGAAGACATCTTCGTGCGCCGAATTAAAGTGGGACAGTGTGCCGAATCGGTGCTGAAAATCAACCTCGACTATGAGCACAACGAGATTTGCTGCCGTGGCAACTATCCCACGGTGCGCAACGTGCTCATGGAAGACGTCACCTGCGAGAAGTCAAAATACGGCGTACAGATCATCGGACTCGACGAGGACACCTTCGTCAACGACATCACCGTCAGGAACTGTCGCTTCAACGGCGTGCAGCAGGGCAACACTATAACTGGCAAGACACGCAGCATCACCTTCGACAAACTGTATGTCAATGGCGGCCTCGCCCTCATTGAGAAACCCTATAAGCACTATTCCGAGTGGATGACACGCTCGGAAATGAAGCGCACCCCACAGTCGTACATGCTCGACTTCTCGAAGAGGCCCAAGTGGAGTTACGTGATGGGCATCGAAGTCGAAGGTATGCTCGACACCTACCTGCGCTATGGTGGTCAGGACATCTTCGACTACTGCAAACTCTACACCGACACCATGATCAACGAGAAGGGCGAGATTCGCGGCTATAATCTGCTGGACTACAACCTCGACAACATCCGCACTGGCCATTTCGTCACACGCATGTACCAGCAACTGCCAGAGAAAAAGAACCTCACTGCCATGCAGACGCTGATGAAGCAACTGCAGGACCAGCCTCGCACCGTGGCCGACAAGGTGTATTGGCACAAGGCCATCTACGCCTATCAGGTGTGGCTCGATGGCATTTTCATGGGACTGCCCTACCGATGCCTCACCGCCCCCATCACAGAAAAGAATCCGAAGGCCGTGACACGCATCTACGACGATGCCGTTGACCAACTCACCATCACCTACAACCGAACACTCGACCCCACAACAGGCCTCAACCGCCATGCCTACGACGAAAACCGCAACATGTTCTGGGCCGACAAGGAGACGGGACTGAGCCAGCACTGCTGGGGACGCGCCCAAGGATGGTACACCATGGCGCTCATCGAGGTGCTCGATGCTGTGCCAGCCGACTATCCACGTCGCGGAGAACTCATCGAACTGCTTAGGAAAGACTTGGACGCCGTGATAAAATGGCAGGACAGGAAGACTGGTGTGTGGTATCAGGTGATGGACTCACCCAACCGCGAGGGAAATTACCTCGAAAGCACCTGCTCGTCGATGTTTGCCTACGCCCTGCTCAAAGCCTATAATAAAGGCTATCTGGGCACCAAATACCGCGATGCAGGCATCAAGGCCTACCGCGGCATCATCAACAACTTCATCCGTGTGAACGACGATGAGACCATCTCGCTCACACAGTGCTGCGCTGTTGCGGGCCTTGGCCCTGGCATCAGTCCGCAGGTAGAAGCCGCCCTGAAAAGCATCAACCCCAAGGCCAAGGCCAAGGAAAACACAAGGCGCGACGGCTCCTATGCCTACTACCTGTCTGAAGAGATACGCGACAACGACGCCAAGGGCATAGGCCCGTTTATCTGGGCCAGTCTGGAAATGGAGAAGATGGGCTATGATACCGACAACGTGATGCAGAACATCAGCCGCCAGGCTGTCACGGGCCGCAACAACCCCGTCATTACCGAAGCCGATGCACTGGCATCGCTCACCGTTGGCAATGGTCATTTCGCCACTACGGTCGACATTACCGGCATGCAGAGTTACCCTTTTGAATATGAGGCTGGCGTACCCCTGACGGCTATGTCCGACTGGGGGTGGCACTCGTTCCCGAACACCAGCCTCCTTACCCTTGAAGAAAGCGAGAAAACCGTTGACCTAGGCCACGGACATCCCGAGGTCTACGCTGTGGAATACAAGAAAGCAGAAGACGGTCGTCGCAAGCAGGCCACCGAATATTTCCGAGTCAATCCCCATAGGCTGAACCTTGGCATCATCGGCCTGCAACTGAAGGATGCCAACGGACACGACATCGCACTCCAATCGCTGACCGACATCCGCCAGGAACTGAAACTCTACGACGGCGTCATCGAGTCTGCGTTCACTGCCGATGGTAAGCAGGTGGAGGTAACCACTGCTGCCCTGCAGGACAAAGATGCTGTGCTCTACCGCATCAAGACGCCACTGCTGGCCGACGGGCACGCCACCATCCGCATCCGCCTGCCCTATCCCACCGGCCGCCATGCCGATGCCGCCACCGATCTCACCAAGCCGTTGCGCCACCAGTCGCATCTGCGGTACAGCGATGCGCAATCGGCCGTCATCGAACATGTCATCGACTCCACACGCTACTATTTGAAACTCAGTTGGACTGGCAAGACGGAGTTTACCCAAACGGCCGACCATGACTTCACACTGAAGACTAGCGACGACGTCCTCACCCTAAAGGCCGAATATACGCCCGTGCTCCATGCCAGAAAAGACAGTAGCACCGACAATCTGCCCGAACCTGCACTGGTCTATGACCAGGAACTGCGTGGCATACTGAAGGCGTGGAACCGCTGGTGGAACAGTGGTGCCATCGTCGACTTCAGCCAGTGCACTGACCCGCGTGCCAAGGAACTGGAGCGCCGTGTGGTGCTCTCGCAGTATCTCACACAGGTGAACTGCGCCAACAACATGCCGCCACAGGAGACAGGACTAACCTACAATTCATGGTTCGGTCGCCCGCATCTGGAAATGACATGGTGGCATGCCGTGGACTTTGCGTTATGGAATCGCCCCGGCACCGTAGAAGACATGCTGCAATGGTATAACGAGGTGGCTTATCCCAAAGCCCGGCAGATTGCCGAGCGTCAGGGCTTCAAGGGCATACGCTGGATGAAAATGACCGACCCCTGGGCTGGCGAGGCCCCGTCCAACACCGGCTCATTTCTCATCTGGCAACAACCCCACTATCTATACATGGCCGAGGAGATATATCGCGCCAAGCCTACCACAGAAACGATTGAGAAGTATGCTCGACAGGTGGAGGAGACGGCCGAGTTCATGGCCGACTTCGTGAGTTACTACAAGAATACTGACAGATATTTCCTGCAGGGAGCCACAGCCATGCAGGAAAGCATGTCGAAAGACTTCTCATACAACCATCCCTTTGAACTGGCCTACTGGCAGTATGGGCTTAACATAGCCAACCAGTGGCGCGAACGTCAGGGCAAAGAGCGCAATGCCAAGTGGGACACCATTGCCACCCATCTGTGCACACTGCCCATGAACGAAGGCATCTATACCGCCGGTCTGCCAAAAGGAAAGACCGAGGGCCTCGCCGCCTTCGACCCTTTCGACACCGTGGACATTAACAACACAGGGAAAAACGGAGTTTCCGAAAAGTCTGGAAATGCAGAAACCTTCAGCCAGAAATGCCACAACGATCATCCTGCCGTGCTGGGTGCCTGCGGCCTGCTCCCCCTATCAAGTGAGCGTCCGCTTTATGTCAAGGAAAGCATGCAGGCTACTCTTGACGATGTGATGCAGAACTGGAACTGGCAAACTACCTGGGGATGGGACTACGGCATGGTGGCCATGGCAGCCGCCCGTCTGGGAAAACCCGACATGGCTTTACAGGCACTCCTCATCGACACTCAGAAAAACACCTATCTCAAAAACGGCCATAACTTCCAAACTGCCGACCGCCTGCGCATCTACCTGCCTGGCAACGGCGCGCTGCTCACTGCCGTGGCTATGATGTGTGCCGGTTGGGACGGTTGCACCATCGCCCACAATCCAGGCTTTCCACAAGACGGCACCTGGAACGTGCGCTGGGAAGGGCTGCAGCGTATGCAATAAGAACTAACATAACAACTACAATGAAAATACTAATCACTGCAGCCGCCATCTTTATGGCTGCAACAATTACTGCTCATGCACAGGCACCTGCCTTTCCTGGTGCTGAAGGCCACGGACGCTATGCTACTGGCGGACGCGGCGGCACTGTGGTGCACGTGACCAATCTCAACGACTCCGGCACAGGCTCGTTTCGCGAAGCCGTGACGAAAGGCAACAACCGCATCGTCGTCTTCGACGTGGCAGGTGTCATTGCGCTAAAAAGTGACATCAAGATTAGCAAGAGTAACATTACTGTTCTCGGACAGACGGCACCCTACCCTGGCATCACCTTGCGCTACTATACGCTCAACATCGCCGGCGACAACATCATCATACGCTTCTTACGCTGCCGCCGTGGACAGGAGAAGGACGTCAACGACGGTGCCGACGCCTGTTGGGGCCGCAACAAGAAAAACATCATCCTCGACCACTGCTCTTTCTCCTGGAGCATCGACGAGGTTGCATCGTTCTACGACAACAACAACTTCACCATGCAATGGTGCACCATTGGCGAGAGCCTTGTCGATGCCGGACACGGCAAAGGTGCCCATGGCTATGGGGGCATCTGGGGCGGCAAACTGGCATCGTTCCACCACAATATGATATTGCATGTTGCCAACCGCTCACCACGCTTCAATGGCGCCCGCTACAACTGGACTGGCTATACCAGCAACAGCCTCTACAGCCAATACCAGTGGGAGAATGCCGTACAGGCCGAGAACGTGGATTTCCGCAACTGCGTCATCTATAATGCCAACGGCTGCTATGGCGGTCCTGGCGGTGGACAGATTAACATGGTGGGCAACTACTATAAGAGCGGCCCAGGAGCAACCATCGACCGTCTGACCACCGTATCCATTGGCAACAGCGGTAATGCCAGTGGCCATGAAATATACTGGGACATGACCAGCCGGTACTATCTGGAGAACAACATGATTGACGGTTACGAGGCGGGATGGAGCAAGATGAGATATGATAACGATGTGCCCCAACAAAACAGCACATACTACACCAACGACCCCAATCACTACTATGGGTCTGACCTCACCTACACAAAAGTGAACGGTACAGACTGTCTGCCCATCAAGTTAGACAATGCGGCTCCTATAGGCGAGATCACGACCCACAATGCAGCAACGGCCTATGAGAAGGTGCTCTCCTACGGCGGTGCTTCCCTCTATCGTGACGAAGTTGATGAGCGCTATATGAATGAGGCACGCAACAAAACTGCGACATACACAGGCAGCGTCACCGGGAAGAAAGGGCTCATTGACATTGTTGCCGACTGCAATGGCTATACCGAAGAAAACTTCCCCACCGGATCGCGTGACGCTGACTTCGACACCGACAAAGACGGCATCCCCGACGACTGGGAGTTGGCCAACGGTCTGAACCCCAACAGCGCTGCCGACGGCAAGACGAAGACACTCGACAGCAAAGGCTACTACACTAATATAGAAGTCTATGCTAACTCCCTCGTTGAGGACATCATGAAAGCAGGTAATGCTGATGCCGAGACAGGCTTTGACGAATACTACCCTGCCTACCAGACGCCAACAGGCATCCATACCGTCACAAGCGTCTCCGCAAAAACAGACGATGCCTACTATGACCTGCGAGGCTTACGTGTAGGTACGCCCCAAAAAGGCATCTACATCAGGAACGGCCAGAAGGTTATCCTACAATAGACATCTTCTGTATATCAACACTTTAAGCACTTAATTCTGGCGCACGGGGCGAACAGAAAACCCGCCGTTGCGACTATAGTCGCTCAGCATTGCACCCTCCTCCGAAAAGAAGTGTAAACCGTAGACGAAGATTTGGTCGCTCTCACTGAGCATAGACGACAAGTAGTTGCCGCTCGAGCCTGCGTCGGGGAGATCGCCGTCCCAACGGCAGTCTGCAGCGGGAAGGAATATGATGTCCCCATTTGGCCCTGTAACTTTCTGGCCATATATACCATTCTGACTTGTCCACTCCCAACGGCAGCGGTCTTCGAGTTCCTCATATTGTTCCTTTGTTGGCATACGCCAAGGAGCGCCCCAGTTTGCGGTGGCGGCATCGTACTCCGTGCCAGCGATATCAGAGCCGATATACTCGACATTGTTTGACGAATTGCCGTAACTATACGTATCCCAACTATAATTAACCTTTGTCTTCGTCTCTCCCCACGCAAAATAGTCACCATACTCCTCAGGTGCGCTTGCTCCCACATTACAGCAAGACCACAATGTGCCACTTGGCAAGCCGAGATCTATCATGTGAGGGTGATGGTCGTCTGGACAAGTCACACAAGCCATTGGTATATCCTCTTTTGTGTTTCCATCACAGAACGAAACAAACAAAACGATAACGGCAAGCACAGCCAATGCACCAAAGATTACTCCCGGGATACCAAAGGCTGTTTTCTGGACATTTTCGTCTGTCTCTGGCTCTTCCTCCCATGTCGCGAGCACAGTATCCTCAGACTCTTGGCGTACGGTATCATCAGAACTAACAGTGGGTATATCGGGGGAAACCGGCGACTGCTGGCCAATGCTTTTCAGTCGCTTCTCTATCTCCTCTACAGACTTTGGACGCTGGGGATAGTCGGGCTGCATGAGCCATCGCACAAACTGCTGCATCTGCGGGCTGACCGACGGTGGAAAACGGAAGGCCGACTCACCACTGTACTTGACATCGGCAGTCTCTGGAGGTGTTTCTCGTGTCAGCAAGTTATAAAGCGTGGCACCCAGACCGTAAAAGTCTGTCCAAGGACCAATATACTTCGAGGCGCCCTGTATCAACTCATCAGGAGCAAAGCCAGGGGTGTAGCACAGGGCTGTGGAAGTGGAGAGCGTACGTGTTTCCTCTAACGACATCTGCTTACTGGCACCAAAGTCAATAAGACACAAGTGGCCGTCCTTATCCTGCATGATGTTGGCGGGCTTCAAATCTAAGTGATAGATACCAGAAGCATGGATGGCACGCAAGGCATCAAGCATCTGAGGCAACATCTGCCGTACCTCCGCCTCGGTGAACGCCCTGCCTTTTGCCTTCATGACATCAGAGAGCGACCGTCCGTTAATAAGATCCATCACATAATAAGCGGTGTCGTTCTGCTCAAAACAGTCGGTAACACGTACCACATAGGGATTCTTCAACTGCGCCATACGCTGCGCCTCATGCAGGAACTTGGCACGCATCTGCTCAAAGGAGGCGCGGTTTTCCTCCACACTCACCGTCACACTATCACCCACACGCTGGTTGATACCCCGCATAAAGAACTCCTTCATGCAGCAACGTGTCTTCAAGTTGATATGTTCTACCTCGTAGGTAATGCCGAAGCCACCTGAAGAGATATGGCGCGCCACACGATAACGGCCAACGACTGCGCCTATCTGCAATATATACTGCTGAGTCTCCATCATTCAAAATATTTATGATATAATCCTAAACTTATGCTTCGCCGCTTTTTTCTTCGCTCTTCAAAATGGGTAGCGAGATATGATAGCGCACCGCCAGGAAGCGGATAAGGCACGTAACAGCGAAACTCACCATGGCCGTCACGCCCACGGGAATACCCAACTCTATTCCTCCCCAGTAGGCCAGACCACCTATAACACAGGCCATGGCATAGATTTCCTTGTGGAAAATCACGGGCTCGTTGTTCAGCAGCACATCGCGGATGACGCCGCCTGCAGCACCAGTAATGCATCCCATGATGATGGCCACCCAGAAAGCCTGGCCTGCATCAAGGCTGCGCTGAATGCCGGCAATGGTAAACAGTGCCAGTCCCAGCGTGTCGAACACGAACCACGCATTCTTCAGCGGCTCCATCCACTTGCCCAGGAAGGCCACAGTGAGCAGTGCCACCGCCGTACATATCATATAAATAGGTGTGGTCATCCAGAAGATGGGCACATCGAGAATCACATCGCGAATGGTACCGCCGCCAATGGCCACTGCTATGCCACAGACATAGCCGCCAAACCAGTCGAAGTGCTTGGCTGCCGCATGGCGGATGCCAGAGATGGCAAAGGCAAAGGTGCCCAGCAACTCAATCACCTTTATCAGGACTTCCTGATTCATAAGGCTATCGTGCATACTCATGGGTTAACCACATTGACGGGACTGCCCTTGACAAACGCATCGAGATTGTCGGCGGCAATCTGCATCAGGCGAACGCGAGCCTCAGTAGTGGCCCAGGCTATGTGAGGGGTGATATATGCATTGTGACAATGCAGCAACGGACTGTCGTTGCGAGGCGGTTCCTGCTGCATCACATCGGCACCATAGGCCATCAGACGCCCTTCTTGCAAGGCACAGGCCACGGCATCCTCGTCTACCAGTGGGCCCCGTCCCGTGTTAATCAGTATGGCTGTAGGTTTCATGGCTGCCAGTGTCTGCTCATTGATAAGGTGATGCGTCTGTTCGTTGAGCGGACAATGCAGCGACAACACATCGCTGATGGCCAGCAAACCATCAAGCGTGGTTTTCTGAATGCCAGCAGGCAGGTCGCTCGAATTCTTGCTTGTCACGGCAAACACATCCATTCCAAACTGGCGTGCAATGGTAGCCACCTTCATACCGATGTTTCCAAGGCCAACGATGCCCATGGTCTTGCCAGCCAGTTCCATGAGCGGCGTATCCCAATAGCAGAAGTCGGGATTGGCCGTCCACCGTCCATTGCGGTTCTCCGTGGCATAATGACCCACACGATTGGTGATGTTCAGGATATGTGCAAACACAAGTTGTGCCACGCTATCGGTGCTGTAGGCAGGAATATTCGTCACCACGATGCCATGCTTCCTTGCGGCATCGGTGTCCACTACGTTATAGCCGGTGGCCAGAACGCCGACATAGCGCAGTTGGCCAAGGCGTGCCAGCATGTCGGCCCCAAGCACCACCTTGTTGGTAAGCACGGCATCGGCCTCCTTGCATCGTTCATAGACCTCATCGGGAGCCGTGCGGTCGTAGACCGTCAACTGTCCCATTTCTTCGAAAGGCGCCCACGACAGGTCGCCCGGATTGGCTGCATAGCCATCAAGAACAACTATTCTCATCATTTTCTGTTTCATTCTTCGTAGCGTTTTCCCCAATAGTTCACCATGCGCTGCCACAGTTTCTCCTCCGCCGGGTTATGCTGACCGTGCCACAGACGCTGGTCGGTAAGGGCGTCAGGCATATATTGCTGTGGGGTGAAATGGCCAGGATAGTCGTGCGGATACATATAGCCGTCGTGATAGCCCAGGTCTTTCATCAGTTTTGTCGGCGCATTGCGCAGAGGCAGGGGAACGGGTTGGTTTCCTGTTTCACGCACCAGGGCCAGGGCAGCATCGATGCCCAGATAGGCCGAGTTGCTCTTTGGCGAGGTGGCCAGATAAACGGCACACTCCCCCAGCGCGATGCGAGCCTCTGGCCACCCGATCTTCATCACCGTGTCGAAGGCAGCATTGGCCAACAACAGTGCATTGAGATTGGCCAGGCCAATATCTTCTGAAGCAGAGATGACCATGCGGCGGGCAATGAACTGCGGGTCTTCGCCACCTTCAATCATGCGTGCCATCCAGTAGAGTGCCGCATCGGGGTCGCTGCCGCGTATGCTTTTGATAAAGGCCGAGATGATATCGTAGTGCATTTCGCCGTCCTTGTCGTAGGCCAAAGGGTTCTGCTGGAGACAATGCACCACGGCTTCATCGGTAATGGAAATGCCAGCATTCTCTGACGCTCCGGATTTTCCAGAATTTTCCACCACCAATTCCAGAATATTCAGCAGTTTGCGGGCATCGCCGCCGCTATAGCGCAGCAGGGCATTGGTTTCCTTAAGTTCTATATGGCGCTCTTTCAACACGACATCCTTGGTCACGGCACGCTCCAGCAACTTCAGCAAGTCGTCTTTCTCCAGCGACTTCAGCACATAGAGTTGGCATCTTGACAGCAACGGGCGTATCACTTCAAACGAAGGGTTCTCGGTAGTGGCACCAATGAGCGTCACGATGCCGCGTTCCACAGCACCCAGGAGCGAATCCTGCTGCGACTTTGAAAAGCGGTGTATCTCGTCGATAAACAAAATAGGTGAAGCCTCGTTGAAGAAACGCCCCTTCTGCGCCTTCTCTATTACATCGCGCACATCCTTTACGCCACTGGTCACAGCCGACAGCGTATAGAAAGGCGTCTCCAGTCTATGGGCAATAATCTGTGCCAGTGTGGTCTTTCCCACCCCTGGAGGGCCCCACAGTATGAACGAAGAGATGTGCCCCGAATCAATCATCCGCCGGAGTACCGCTCCCTCGCCCACCAGATGCTGCTGTCCGATATAGTCGTCGAGCGTGCGTGGCCGTAGTCTTTCTGCTAATGGTTCTGCCATATTACGCCAAATTGTATGGAATGCAAAGGTACGAAGAATCCATGAAAACGCCATCACTTTATCTTTTTTTTTCAAAAAAATGAGGTGCAGGTGTTATTTTTATCCTTTTTCACTTGCATATCAATTTTTTATTGTATCTTTGCGCAGTAAAAAATAAGAAAAAAAGAAAACATCTATGGAGCAACAAACAGAAAAGAAAGCACTGACGCTGAAGACCCTTACCAAGAGCACCGTGTGGGATGTGCAGGAGAACGACATCTTCCGCATGTGGGAAGGGGCCGACAAGGACGCCGATGTGAAGGAGAACGTGCGCCACTTTGTCGATATCATACGCTCGGCATTCATGATTGAAGAGATTCCCAACGACCTTCCTGCTGTCAAGACCAAATACGAGAAGCAGGGCTACAAGGTTGGACAGGTGCGAATAGACGAGACGCAGAAGATTACCTGGGCTATAAAGAAACGCCCCATCATGCGTGTGACCGACTTAACCTATGAAAACATCCGTCACATATCGGCTGCCAAACTCATAGAAGTGCTCGACCGCAACTTTGGCGGCGGCTGGGACTCGCTGTCGCAGAGCATCAAAGACATCATTGAGAGCGGCTTCGACATCTCCACCACTACCCTTCCGAAGGACCGTCTGCACAAGAAAGGTGGTCTGTATGAGAAGAAGGTGGACGACGGCTATGAAGTTCTCGAGGTGTCTAAAGGCACCTGGGTGGAGGCTATCTTTGCCAAGGCAAAGCCCGAGAAGGAGAAACCGCGCATGAAGTATGCTTCTTTCAGCAGCGACGAGGAAGATGAGGATGCCGATGTTGACATTGAAGACACCTTCAACAAGCCCGACGAAGACGATGTGGAACTGGAAGAGCCCAACGACGACGATATTACCGAGGAAAACTACTCAACGATGATGGATCTGGGTAGCGGCGATCCTGACGAGGAGGCCGAGAACCTGTCGGAATACGGCGAAGATTAATTTCCGGGAACACAAAAAAAAGACTCAGAACTCCTGTGACTCTGGCTTCAGAGTTTCAGGAGTTCTGAGTATATACGCTGCACAGGCAGTCCCATGACATTAAAATAACTGCCCCGAAGTGCCGTGACGCCAATATAGCCTATCCATTCCTGAATGCCGTAGGCACCGGCCTTGTCAAATGGGCGATAGGTTTCAATGTAATAATCAATCTCTTCATTGCTCAGTGCCTTGAAGGTTACGTCGGTCACCACCGAGAAAGCATGCCTGCAATCAACAGTGCTGAGACACACACCTGTAATGACCTGATGTGTGCAGTTGCTCAGTTTGTGCAACATGCGCCGTGCATCACGGGCGTCGACAGGTTTTCCCATCACCTCATCACCTGCCACGACAACGGTATCGGCCGTAATAATCAGATCGCTGTCGGCCATCAGCGGTCTGTAGGCATCGGCTTTTTCAGTCGCAATATACTCTGCTATCTGCGACACAGGCATGTCCGACGGATAGTTTTCCTCTATGTCGGGCAGCACCTTCACCTCAAACGGCAGTCCCAACCCGGCCAGCAGTTCCTTGCGACGCGGTGAGTTGCTGGCCAGGACAATGTGGTATTTCTTCAGGTTCTCAAGCATACCGTCACCAGCCAAAGGCCTTTTCGTCCATCATCCACTTATTTTGAGCCCTGAGCGTCTGTTCTATCACATCGCGGCCACAGCCATAGCCGCCGCAGCAATGGCTCACGTAGACGCTGGCTTCCTGTATTTCCCAGCAGGCATCCTTCGGACACACCGGGCAGCCCACGCGGCGCATGACCTCCAGGTCTGGAATATCATCGCCCATATACATCACCTCGTCGTCGTGAAGACCATATTTCTCAAGAAAAGCCTCATAGGTCTTGATTTTCACGGCGCATCCCGTGAACACATCTTCCACGCCCAGACCTTCATAGCGCACGCGCACCGAGTCAACCTTTGCACCCGTCATGATGGCAATGCGCAGTCCTAACTTCACGGCCAACTGAATGGCATAGCCATCCTTTATGTTTACCGTGCGCAAGGGCAGTCCGTCGGCCCCCAGGGTAATGGTTTCGGCCGACAACACGCCATCGATGTCGAAGATGATGGCGCGTATCTTTGTCAAATCATAGTTAATCATCAGCCAGTCTGTGTATGCTTTTACTCATCATTTCATATATCTGCTGCATCTCGGGCTCGCCGGCCAGCAGTTGTTCCTGTGCAGCCATCACGTTGCGGTCGTAGCGCACGGCGGGTCCTGTCTGTGCTTCGCGTGGCGTCATGACGCTCACCTTGCGTGCCGTTTCGTCAATAAGGGGCAGCATGGCGCTGAAAGGCAGTCCATGACGCTCAAGGATCTCGGCCGAGAGCGCATAGCAGTGATTGGCAAAGTTGCAGGCAAAGACGGCGGCCAGATGCAGATGGCGGCGCTCTTCACTCGACAGTTCAATGACATGATTGCTCACCGCCGATGCCACCTGCCGTGCCACTTGCAGCGTTTGCGCATCGCACCCCTCGATGAACACATGGATGGGGGCGAAGTCTACGAGCCGTTCCTTGGAAAAAGTCTGCATGGGATAGACCACACCGCCATGACAATGGCTGCCAAACACCGACAGGGGCATGGAGCCCGCCGTATGGAGGAATATCTGGCTGGCCCTTTGCTGATGCAGTTGCGCCACCACATCGGCCAGCACGGCATCTTTCACGGCAATGACAAAGGCATCGGCCTCAAGGGGCAATGCCGCCAGATCATCCGTGGCACGGGCATCCACGGCCTCAGCCAGCATCCGCGCCGATGCCATCGTGCGACTATATACAGCCGTGATGCGGTGTCCCTTTGCATGCAAGGCCATCGCCAGGTTGGTGGCTAAGCGTCCAGCACCCACGAATACAATATCCATCGGAGCCTTAGTATTTGCCAACATGCACGTTTTCCCACTTCAGTTTGTCTTCGTTCTGCGGCTTGCGTTCGTCGGCTTTATGGCCGAAGGCAATGACGCAGAGCGTGTTCATATTCTCAGGGATATTGAGAATGCCGCGAATAACGGTATCGGCACTGGTGCCGTCGCTCAGCCCGCGGCCACGCATCTGCACCCAGCAGGAGCCCAGTCCAAGGTCTTCGGCCTGGTACTGCATGGAGATGGCGGCGATGGAAGCGTCTTCCACCCAGCAGTCGTTCTGCATGGGATCGCCCAGCACGACGACGGCCAGCGGTGCTCCCTTGATGAACTGTCCGCCCAAGTCCTTGGCATCCGACAGTTTCTCAAGGTCCATCTTATCGTCGACCACCACAAAATGCCATGCTCTCTGCCCTTTCGAGGTGGGCGACATGAGTGCTGCGCGCAGAATCATCTTCACATCTTCGGCATCAATCTCATCGTCGGTAAACTTGCGATGTGAGCGGCGCATCTGCACCAAAGTCTTAAAGTCTGCCATAGTCTTTATGATATAGAATTGAATGATGTTATACTTTTACTGATGCAAAGTTCGTAAAAAAAAGCAGAAATACAAAAAAAATCGTGTCATTAGCATCAAGAATTAAGCATTATTTTGTATTTTTGTCCCCGATGAGCGAACTATCGACACATATCTACACCAGCGACAACAGTCTGCCAGGCGAGTTGATGGAAGACAACGTGTTCCACAGCACACGCCTGTTCATGCTCTGCAAGCAGACACCACGCTATAAGCCCTACATGGTGACGGTGGAGGACTCCGCCGGCAAGGTGGTGGCGCAGATGCTGGCCATCATCAGGCGGCGCATGTCGTGGTTCCCACCCTATCTCTACCGTCAGTGCACCATCCTTGGCGAGGGTGTCTTCAGCAATGCCGATGCTGCCTGCGCAGGCGGCAGTGCCGAGTTGTTCGGCATGATGCTGTCGGCCCTGACACATCGTCTGGGGCGTCGCGTGCTCTTTATCGAGGTGAGCAACCTGTCGCAGAAGATGTTTGCCTACCGGCAGTTCCGGCAGTGCCACTATTTCCCCGTAAGATGGATGAGCATTCACAACTCGCTGCACTCTCGGACGCCCGAGGAGCGCATCAGCAAACGGCTGCAGCGCCGCATTAATACGGCCTACGAGCGCGGTGCCACCACCTGCGAGGTAACCACCGACGACGAGTTTGCAGCCTTCATGCGCCTGTTGCGCCATCACAACTGGCTGAAGCCCAAGCGCTATATCCCTGCCGACGAGTTCTTCCGCGGCCTGATGAAAGCCGACGACAGCAGCCTGTTCATCACCCGCTATCGCGACATGGTCATAGGCTGTTCGGCCGTTGTCTTCAGCCAGCGCCAGGCCTACCTGTGGTATGCCGCCTACCGGCGCAAGACATTCGCATGGCTACACCCCCGCGAACTCACCATCTGGCACACGCTGAAAGATGCCCACAGCCGCGGCTACGAGCACATGTTCTTCATGGATGTAGGACTTCCCTTCCGCAAGAACACCTTTCGCGACTTCATCCTCCGCTTCGGCGGCAAGCCCACCAGCACCTACCGCTGGTTCCACTGCTCCATTGGCTGGCTCAACCGTCTGCTCTCGTGGTTCTATCGCGACTGATGCCGACAGAAACGATGGCACTTTCACATCGTAAACATGGCACTTACGAAATTATCTATGGCACTTTCGCATCGTAAACATGGCACTTTCACTTCGTAAACATGGCACTTTCACTTCGTAAACATGGCACTAAGCCAAATCTTGCCCG
>CAMHDT010000023.1 GCA_946183985.1 uncultured Prevotella sp. | reverse complement strand
GGCCTAGCGACCTTAGGTACTTCCGCTCGGAAAAACAAAAAAATTTTTGGTTTTTCGCTCGCTTAATCGTACCTTTGCCATCAGAAACGACAATGACCATCATGGAGAAACTGCTGCACTACACCTGGAAACACCGCCTGCTGCCGCTCAAGACACTCGTCACCACCGACGGCAGAGAGGTGGAAATCATCGACCCGGGACTCTACAACCGCCTCCATGCGGGCCCCGACTTTTTCAATGCCAAGGTCAAGATTGGCGGCACGCTGTGGGTGGGCAACGTGGAGATTCACCAGAAAGCATCCGACTGGTACCTGCACGGACATCATCAGGACCCGCGCTACAACAACGTGGTGCTCCATGTGGTGGAGGTGGCCGACCAGGAGGTCGTCACACAGGAGGGCAACCCTTTGCCACAACTGGTGCTGCCCGTGCCGCAGACACTGAAAGACAACTACGAGGAACTGCTGCGCACAGACCAGTACCCGCCCTGCTACAGGATTATCCCCAGCCTGACAAGCCTCACCATACACGCATGGATGGCGGCCCTGCAGACTGAGCGACTGGAGCAGAAGACCGAAGCCATCAAGAAACGGGCAGAACAGTGCAACGGCTCGTGGGAAGACGCCTACTTCGTGACCCTGGCACGCAACTATGGCTTCGGCATCAACGGCGATGCCTTTGAGCAGTGGGCACTCAACGTGCCACTGCAGGCTGTGGGCAAGCATCGCGACGACCTGTTTCAGATAGAGGCCATCTTCATGGGGCAGGCCGGACTGCTGCAACAGGAGAGCATCCCCATGCGCTATCAGCAGCAGGCCCTCAATGAGGGCTACTTCACCCAACTGCGCAAAGAATACCTCTATCTGGCCCATAAATTTTCGATGAAACCGATGAATTTTGAGCCTTGGAGGTTCCTTAGACTGCGCCCGCAGAACTTCCCGCACATACGCATCGCACAACTGGCCAACCTCTATTATGAGCGCAAGGCGGGACTCAGCGCACTGCTCGAATGCACTACCATCGACGCCCTGCGCTCGCTGCTCACTACCCATGTCACCCCCTACTGGCAGACGCACTACCTCTTCGGGGCAGAGAGCACCAAGAGCCAGAAAACCACTTCAAAGACATCGGCCGACCTGCTCATCATCAACACCGCCGTCCCCATGCTCTTCGCCGTGGGAAGACACAGGCAGAAAGAGGAACTGTGCGACCGTGCCTTCGACTTCATGGAACAACTGAAGGCTGAGCGCAACCATATCGTGCGCATGTGGCAGGAGTGCGGCCTCGAAGTGGCCACCGCCGGCGACAGCCAGGCCCTCATCCAACTGAAGAAGGAATACTGTGACCGCAAGGACTGCCTCCGCTGCCGCATAGGATACGAGTATCTCTCTAAAAGTTCCATCCGACAAAAACAGCCCGAATGACCCATATCGTCCATATAGCCCATAAAAAAGAAAAACCCATGCCAATACCCCCCTATCACTTCACCGCGCAAATGGAAGTGCGCGACTATGAATGCGACATCGAAGGCATTGTGAACAATGCACAGTATATACACTACTGCGAACACACACGACACCTGTTTCTCAAGGAGTGCGGACTGTCGTTCGCCGAGATGCACCAGAAGGGCGTCGATGCCGTGGTGGCACGAATGCAACTGCAATACAAGGCACCGCTGCGGCCCGACGACGAGTTCCTCTCATGCCTCAACCTCACCAAGGAAGGCATCAAATATGTGTTTCACCAAGACATCTACCGCGCCAGCGATCAGCAGTTGTGCTTCCGCGGGAAAATAGAACTGGTGTGCCTGGTCAACGGCCGACTGGCAGCAAGCCCTGACTACGACACTGCCTTTGAACGCTTTATCAAATGAACGAACAGGAAGTTTACTACACCATCGCACTGACCCGCATGACGGGCTTCAACTTCCAGACCGCCCTGCAACTCTATCGGGAACTGGGCGGCGGACTGGCTGTGTATGAACACCGCAACGACATCAAGGATGTGATACCCGACTGCAGCACCCGTCTGGCCGAGAGCCTGAAAGACTGGGAAATGCCTCTGATACGGGCGGCACAGGAGATGGAGTTCATCACCAAGCACGGCATACGGCCGCTGCTCATGGGAAGCGAGGCCTATCCGCAGCGACTGGCCGAATGCCCGGATGCTCCCATCTTGCTGTACTACATGGGCAATGCCGACCTGAACCGACGCCGTGTGATCAACATTATCGGAACACGACATAGCACGGCCTACGGACAAGACCTCATACGCCACTTTGTGGCCGACATGAAACAGCAGTGCCCAGAGGTGCTCATCGTCAGCGGACTGGCATACGGCATTGACATCTGTGCACACCGGCAGGCACTGGCCAACAGCCTCGACACCGTGGGCGTGCTGGCTCACGGTCTTGACGAGATATACCCGTCGAGCCACCGCGACACTGCCATGCAGATGCTGAAACAGGGAGGTCTCCTTACGGAGTATATGTCGGAGACTAAGGCCGACCGCCTCAACTTCGTCAAGCGCAACCGCATCGTTGCCGGCATAGCCGACGCCACCATCCTTGTGGAGAGTGCTGCCAAGGGCGGAGGCCTCATCACCACACGCATCGCCATGGACTACAACCGCTCGGTGTTTGCCTTCCCCGGGGCCGTGGGTGCTCCTTACAGCGAAGGCTGCAACAACCTCATACGTGACAACGGCGCGGCACTGCTGACCTGTGCCAACGACTTCATCAATGCCATGGGATGGCAAACCGATGCCCAACTGCAGCAGGCCCAAGCGCAGGGCATAGAGCGCAACCTGTTTCCCAACCTGACACCCGAAGAGCAGACCATTGCGCATATTCTCGATGAAATGGGCGATTTTTCACTCAATCAACTGTCGGTAAAAGCCAATATCCCCATAGGCCAACTCACCGCAGTGCTGTTTCAGATGGAGATGAAAGGCGTGGTGCGTGCGCTGGCCGGCGGCACTTATCACTTACTGAAATAAACGGTTATTGCTTTTTGTTTATTGATTATTGTCTATGAAAATAGGAGATATTGAGTTTGGACCGCGGCCTGTATTCCTGGCACCCATGGAAGATGTGACCGACATTGGATTCCGGTTGCTGTGCAAACGCTTCGGCGCATCAATGGTATATACCGAGTTCGTCAGCGCAGAGGCACTGGTGCGCGATGTGGCAGCGGCCGTGCGCAAACTGCAGATCAGCGACGAAGAGCGGCCCGTGGGCATTCAGATCTACGGCCGCGACACCGACGCCATGGTCGAGGCTGCCCGCATCGTGGAGCAGGCCGGTCCTGATGTGATTGACCTGAACTTCGGCTGTCCGGTGAAGAAGGTGGCCGGCAAGGGTGCTGGGGCTGGAATGCTGCAGAACATTCCAAAGATGCTCGACATCACACGCCAAGTGGTCAACGCCGTAAAGGTGCCCGTGACAGTGAAGACACGCCTGGGATGGGACCAGAACAACCTCATCATCACCACGCTGGCCGAGCAGTTGCAGGACTGCGGCATCAAGGCACTGACCATACACGGACGCACCAGGGCACAGATGTATACTGGCGAGGCTGACTGGACACTCATCGGCGAGGTGAAACGCAATCCGCGCATCACCATACCCATCATCGGCAATGGCGACATCGCCTCGGCCGACGATGCGAAACGGGCCTTCGAGCAATATGGCGTGGATGCCGTCATGGTGGGCCGCGCAACCTTCGGACGCCCATGGATATTCCAGGAGATAAGGGAAGGCATCACTCCCGCCGACCCGCTCTCCATCCTTGAGGAACTGCTGCGCATCAACGTGGAGCGCATCGACGAGCCACGAGGCATCATCCACACACGCCGTCATCTGGCGGCCACACCCATCTTCAAGGGCATTCCCAACTTCCGTCCCACACGTATCGCCATGCTCCGAGCCACTACCATGACCGAACTGATGGACATTCTTGAGAGCACCAGGACGCTGAGAGATGAGAAATGAAAAATGAAAGATATGATTAGTTCTGTTCATTAAGCATTAGGAATTAAGCATTGACAAAGGATCTGTTAAAAGGCTATTGGCGCTATTTGAAACTACAACGGGGCATGTCGCCAAACACGCTGGACGCCTACCGACGTGATGTAGACAAACTCCTGCACTTCCTCGATGGTGAGGGAAAGAGTGTGACGGAGGTGACCCTGACCGACCTGCAGCAGTTTGCAGCAGGTCTCCACGACATCGGCATAGGTCCACGGTCGCAGGCGCGCATCCTCAGCGGCGTCAGGTCGCTCTATCGCTACCTGGCCATGGACGGCTATGTAGAGGGAGACCCCACCGAACTGCTGGAGTGGCCCACGCTGGGCGAGCATCTTCCTGAGTTCCTCACGCCAGCCGAAGTAGACCAACTGAAGGATTCTATCGATGTGTCGAAGCCTGAAGGGCATCGCAACCGCGCCATCATTGAGGTGCTGTTCTCATGTGGCCTGCGCGTCAGCGAACTGGTAACGCTACGGTGGTCGAACCTGTATGCCGACGAACGGGTGCTACGCATCATGGGCAAAGGGTCGAAGGAGCGCATGGTACCCATATCCGAAATGGCGTTGCACGAACTGGAGAACTACCTGCCGTGGCGTAACTCGCTCAAAATCAAACCTGGCGAAGAGGACTTCATCTTCCTGAACAGGCGAGGTGCCCACCTCACCCGCACCATGATTCTCATCATGCTAAAGCAACAAGCCGAGGAGGCTGGCCTGAAAAAGACCATCTCGCCCCACACGCTGCGCCATTCCTTCGCTACCGCTCTGCTAGAAGGGGGAGCCGACCTTCGCGTCATTCAGGCCCTGCTAGGCCACGAATCTATCGCCACCACCGAGATCTACACCCACATCTCCATGCAGACGCTACGCGAAGAGATTCTCCTTCACCATCCACGAAACATAAAAGCCCACTCGAAGTGAGTGGGCTTTTTTATTAGGTCTTATCGTTTCTATCGTCCTTATAGTTACTATAGTTGCTTTCAGATAATATCCACGCTTTGCACCTCAGTAGCGTCTGCATTGTAAATGAAGTCGACTTTGAAGTTGCCCACCTCTGTATATATATATAAGGTGGAAGTCTCACCATAGGTGGGCTCATCGAACGTGAGGCTGATGCTGATGCCGTCGAGTTCGTTTTCCTTAGGTGCTACGGCATCGTGCTGGTCTATGGGATTGAGCGAGAACACGGGATTGGTCATACACAGCACACGTGGCAACAGAATTCTCATGTCGCCATCGCTGCCGCCGAACCATCCGATGAAGGTGTCCCACCACCCTTTTTCCTCCTGCTGTGCGGTAGACTGGAAGCGGATGCCCTCCTTGATGGTGCGCTTCAGATGCTGCGGATCAAGTGAATAGTGACTCATATACTCCTGTCGGGCCCGCTCCTGCACCTCGCTACGGCTGGGGCCGTCACCTCTCAGGTTAGAAAGGATGCGGTTTTTCTTATAGCGCACATCGTCGACCCAGCCAATCTTATTGTCGTCGGTCATGATGATGGCGCGTATATGAACGATGTCGTCGTAGGTCTTGGTGCCATAATGCAGTGCCACGGACCCCAGATCCACGCTTTGATGGGCCGGTATGGCGTTCACAGTCTTGGCCTTCACCACATCGTATTCGTCCTGATACATGTCGGTATAGTGTATGCAGAGGAAGACGCGCACGTTTTGCAGTTCTTTGTCAGAACGGTTGTTCATGCGCACCTGCATCAGCGTGTCGCTGTTCCAGAACAGCCATTCGCTCTCGGGCTCCACCTCGATGTCGAGATATGAGTTCTCGAGCATCATGTCGCGGAACGGTCCATAGAGGTTTTCCTCGCAGAACTGCATGTCGCTGAGCATATTATCGTAGACACCCTGGCTGCTGCGCCGGTAGAAGTGCTGGAAGATCTGCTCCTTGCTCTTCTGCATATCGCCCCTGTCGGCATAGTGCTTGGCCTCAAGGAAGTCGGGGCTGAAGAGTCCGTCGCCCACCATGGTCGATGCATAGAGGCGCCGCAGATACTGTCCTTCGGGTGTCTGATGCAGATAGGTGCGTGTGTTGTAACTGTCGAGCACATCCTTCAGGTGGTTGGCCATGAGCGGATATTCCTTCGATGCCAGGTCAAAGAGGTTGAGCGCAGCCTGCTCATGCCCCAGTTGCTGCTGCAGCAGTCCCTCGAGCACCAGTGCAGGTGCCGTTCGCGAAGGGTACATCTGCTTATAGTTGTCGAGTGTCTGCTGTGCCTGTCGGAAGGCGTTGTTCATCAGCGGCTGCTGTTCCTGCTGCGGCATCGAGTCGGGCAGGAGCACCTCCTGCTGCGTGTTGATGTTCTGCTGCTGTGGATTCTGCTGGTTTTGCGCTGCTCCCACCATGACCAGTGCCATCGATTTGATGAGCATGGCCTCAGCATTATTGGGGTTTTCGCGCAGGATGTCCTGTGAAAGGCTGAGGGCCTCGCCCACACGTCCGCTGTAAATGGCCAGATAAGCCTTATCCTTTTTCTGGCAGAGGGTGTTGTAGCGGTCCATATAGTCGCGGTAGACGGTGGAATAGCCCTCCAGATACTGCCGGTAGTAGATGCGCAGTGTGTCGAGGTCGGCCAGTATCTTCGACTTCAGTTCCTTGTCGGCCTCATATTGTGCGAAAGCCTCGTCGACCGACTGGTCGGCCACTTCGCCGTTGAGAATGCCCATGATGGCAAACACATCGCCCGTCATGGCGCGTACCAACAGGTTCGACTCGGTGTTCTGCACCAGCGTCTCTCCGCCCCGTGCAGCCCCTCTCACCAGTTTCCACACATCGCTGAGTTGCTCGTTCTCCTTCTTCAATTTGTATATTTGCTGGAGCACGGGCAACAGTTTGCTCTTGGCATCGAGCACATCGGGGGCCACACGCGAGTAGTCCTGCCGTGCCATATAATCCAAGAATTCCTCGAAGTTCTCTGAGTTGACCTGTGCCAGTTCCAGTGCGTTGATGACGCGGATGGTTTCCTCCAAGTCATAGTCCTGTCCCTGTTGCAGGCCTTCCTGATGACTGATGGCCTCGTAGGCGGGCATGAACTCCTGTATGGGGCGGTAGGTCTCCAGACTCAGGTTCATGTCTTCGTCCTGACAGCCGCAGGCCATTGTCAGCAGCAGTGCTGCCATGAGGGCGCCTCGGCTATGTCTCATCAATGTCTTCATTATCCTTCTTTTTCCTTGTCCAGTTGTTCATATACCGAGTTGTTGCTCTTGTACTCAGGCACGATTTCCTTCATTTTCCTGACCGTAGCCATGTTGTCGTAGCGCTTGGCAATCTCGATGAGGTCGTCAATCTGCCGGCACACATTGGCATAGTCATACTCGCGCACCTCGGCAATACGTATTTTTTCATGGAAGGTAGGCTTGGTTCCCTCCAGTTCGTTGAGCACTTCCTCGTAGAGTTTCTCGCCCTCGCGCAGTCCGGTGAATTTGATTTCCACGTTCTTGGCACCCGAGAGGGCTATCATGCGCTTGGCCAGGTCGGCAATCTTCACTGGCTGACCCATGTCGAAGACGAATATCTCGCCGCCGTGTCCCTTTGTGCCGGCCTCGAGCACAAGTTTACATGCCTCTGGAATCAGCATGAAGAAGCGCACGATGCGCTCATCGGTCACGGTGACGGGCCCTCCCTTGCGTATCTGTTCCCTGAAGAGGGGAATGACCGAGCCGTTGCTTCCCAGCACATTGCCGAAGCGCGTAGTGACGAACTGTGTGGCATTGAGGAAGCCAGGATGGTCTTTCAGTTTGGTGTTTTCCTGCAGTTGCAGATATCGGTTGAGCGACTGCACGTAGATTTCGCAGATACGCTTCGAGCATCCCATCACGTTGGTGGGGTTGACGGCCTTGTCGGTGGACACCATCACAAATTTCTTCACCCCGTATTTCACGCTCAGGTCGGCAATGACCTTAGTGCCGTAGATGTTGTTTTGCACAGCCTCCGAGGGGTTGTCTTCCATCATTGGCACGTGCTTGTAGGCGGCAGCATGGAACACATAGTCGGGCTTGAATTCGCTGAAGATATGGTCCATGCGCTTCTCGTTGCAGATACTGGTGACCACGGTTTCTGCCTCCACCTCGGGATAGTCGCTGGCCATCATCAGGCGTATGTCGTGCTCGGGTGTCTCGGCCTGGTCTATGAGCATCATCTTCTCGGGCTTGAACAGGGCTATCTGGCGCACCATCTCGCTGCCTATGCTGCCGGCCGAGCCTGTGATAAGCACGCGGCGACCTCTCAGCAGTTCGCCCACGCTGACCATGTCGACCTTGATTTCCGAGCGTGGCAGCAAGTCTTCCACCGACACCTCCCGCAGTTGCACGTTGCTGTAGTCATCGTCGGCTATCTGTCCGTCTTTCACGGTGGCCTCCTTCATCTGCTGTGCCATGAAGATTTTGCAGCCGGCGCCTATCAGCATGTCCTGCACGCGCTGGTTGTTGCGGAACTCATCTATACGCAGAGGGCTCACCAGCACGGCGTCGATATGCTTCTTCTTGATAATGGCGGGCAGATTATCGTCCACGTTATACACTTCCTTGCCCATGAGCAGCATATGCTTGGAGCGATGGTCGTGGGAGATAAAGCCCTGCAGCACAAAATTCTGCGGGCGTTGCGAACGGATGCTCTTGGCCAGGCCCACGCCTCCCGACATGGCACCGTAAATAAGCACGCGGCGGGCACGATTGTTAGAGATGGTTATGTCGTAGAGTATCTTGATCAGTATCCTAAGAGCCCACATAAACAATGTGGCAATGAGGAACATGGTCACGGTGTGTGTCAGCACGAGGGTGCTGAGCACGGGGATTGCATACACCTTGCCAACATACGAGAGGACAAGGCAAATCAGCATCGACACGACATTGGCGCTGAGCACCCGCATCAGGTCAACGAAACTGGAATAGCGGAAGATGCCGCTATAGGTTCGGAACAGGCGGAAGCCTATCCAACTGACAAGGGCAAAGATGGCGGCATTGCCAAGCACTTCAAAGTGGTTCTGCCCCAGCAACACTAACTTACAGAACAGCCAATAGGTAAAGATGCCCGACAGCAGGACAATGAATGTATCAATAATCAGAATGCACCAATAGGGCAGCGAGTTCTTGGTAAAGTACCAGTTAACCCATTTTTTCCAAAAGTTCATCATAACGTTACTCTTTTACTTTACCCCCACACACGATTTTCGTCTCGTTCAGAACCACATCTGGCGGGTCGAGCGGGCACGAGGACTGTCACTCCCACGCGAGCACACGATTTTTTCTTTAATTATTACAAATTCCGCGTGCAAAAATACAATTTTCCCCTGAAACCACCAAACTTTTCCCGTTTCTTTTCAAATCACTTGCGTGAATTCAGTATATGAATGACCTACTGATTCTGTCATCGTTGACTTTCTTTCAATTCATGCCTGGATAGAATTATGGCTATATTTTTCCCAATTATGGCTATAATTTTCATAATTATGGCTATAATTTCAAACGGGCCTTATGAAAAAACCGGCTCAACCTTATTATTATATCGCAGAAATGCAGTATATTTGCAGACGAATAAATGCATATTAAACTTTAAACAACCTGACAGTATGAAAAAATTTATGATGCTTATCGTTGCAGCCGTCATGGCTACAGCACCCGTCTGTGCACAGACTGAGACAAAACATGAAGTAGGACTCAGCGTGGGCTGTGTGTCTAACTCACAGTGGCTCGACATATACGAAGACCTCATCGGCACTATGGTGGGCGTAACGTTCCACAACGAGAAGTTCACCGGCCCTTTCTCAGCCGAGTATTTCTATCATCCAAAAGAGTGGATCGGCGTGGGCGGCATCATGGTCTTCGGAAAGAGCACGCAGGATATCGTATCTATGAACAACAAAGACGGTGAACTCACCAATACCTACTACACCCTCATGCCGGCTGTGAAGTTCGACTGGCTGCGCAAGAAGTACTTTGGCATGTACTCAAAACTTGGAGTCGGTGCCACACTGCGCCATGAGTCAGCAGACTATACTGCCCAAGGCCAGGAGGACTACAGCGAGAGTGCCGTACACCTCAACTTTCAGGCATCGCTGCTCGGTATTGAGGCTGGCAGCCAGCATCTGCGCGGCTTCCTGGAGGCAGGCGCAGGCGAACAGGGCATATTTGTTGTCGGCTTGAAATACAAGTTCTGAATGGAATACATGTCACAAGAAGGCTACGACAAACTCGTGGCCGAACTGCACCAACTGGAGAGCGTGGAACTGCCGCAAGTGCGCGACGCCATTGCCGAAGCACGCGACAAGGGCGATCTGAGCGAGAACTTTGAGTATCATGCCGCCAAGCGCGAACAGGCACGCCTGCTGAGCCGTATCAGGTTCAAGCAGCGCGTGCTGGAACACGCCCGCGTCATTGACAAGGCACGCCTCCATACCGATGGGGTGGGACTGCTGAGCCGCGTGGAGATGACCAATATGGCCAACAACAGTCGCATGACCTACACCGTGGTGAGCCCCCATGAGGCCAACCTGCGCGAGGGAAAAATTTCCATTAAGTCGCCCATAGCACAGGCACTGCTGGGCAAGAAGACTGGCGAAACCGTCCAGGTGCGTGTGCCTGCCGGTATGCTGAACCTGCGCATAGAGAGCATACAACTCTGAGGTGGCTCATCATCGTCCCGCCTCTTCATCTTTGTTATCGTTGCTTCAGCCATTGAACCACGGCATCCAGAACCTGTGGCGACATGGTCTCTTCTATCTCCCTGTATTCCGCCGTGGCACCAGTGGTGCAGTGCTGGAACAGGTGGTTTACCCCTTCTATGGCTTCTATGCAATGATGTTGCGAGGCAGGCAGACCATCGCGCAGGGCTTTCAAGTTGACATCGCATGCCACCTGCGTGTCCTTGGTGCCGTTTAGAGCCATCACCGGACAGGTTATCTTACCCAGCATGGGGCGCACATCCAATGCCACGAAATGCCGTAGATAGGGCAACTGCAACTGTTTGACCACGCCTTGATAATTCTGCTTCAAGGCATCGGGCAGCGTAGTTGCATCGGCCGACGGGATGGGCGCATTGGCCACACAGGCATCGAAGGCTTCTGCCAGCAATCGGCAGTAGTCGTCGACCGTGGCCTCTGGAATGCCGGCACTGCCCAGCATGGTTCGGTTCTGCCACAGCAGCAGTTCCTTGCCTGAGATTGCCATGCCAGCCAAACTCACTACAAAGTCGGCCTTGCCCTCAGCAGCCAGCATCAAGGCAATGGTGCCGCCCTCGCTATGACCAAGCACACCCACTCGGCTGAAACGTTGGCGCAGCAGGGTCATGCCGGCAAGAGCATCGTTCTTCAGGTCTTCCGTGGTGCACATCACGACATCGCCCGTCGATTTGCCAAAGCCGCGGTCGTCATAGCGCAGCGTGGCTATACCCGCCTTGGCCAATGCATCGGCCAGCACGGCAAAGGGTTTGTGCTCGAAGAGTTCCTCGTCACGGTTTTGCAGACCGCTGCCTGTAACCATAATAAGCACCGGCGTCTGCCGCGAACAGCCCTTGGGCAGCACCAGCGTCCCGCTCAGCATGGCATCGCCGTTGCTGAAGGTCACCTCCTCGGTGTCATAGTCAAACGGTGCTTTCGGTGTCTGCGGCCTGTTCAGCCGTTCCTCACCCGGTATGAGCGTCAGCGCAAACGCAGCACCATGCTGTTTGAATGTGCCCATGATCTGCTTGCCCAGCCACACACCTTCGTAGGTGGCGCCTATCGACGGCACTCTGACCACAACACCGCTGGCGGCCTTGCGCTCTATTTGGGCCGGAATGTCCCTCACACCCTGGGCGGGCGAGTCCATCGTGGCATCGCTCTCATTCAAATGAAACACCAGCGGCAGAGACATGCCCTGTACCTCAATTTTGCCCGACCATGTGCCCGTCTGTGCCAGAGTCGTCAGCCACAGACACATCAGCACCATTACCATTCCTATCTTTTTCATACACACAAAAATTTGAACTTTAACCTTTTCTGTAAAAAGTAAATAAAAATATGCCGCAAAATTAATGATTTCCGCCAAATTTTTCTTAACTTTGTGGCATAAATTTCAATCTATCATGAAACAGTTCATCATTTCCTCCCTACTGGCCGTTATCTTCACTCTGACAGTGAATGCACAGACGGCACTGAAAAAAGTCTACAACGACGACATCAACCCTCTGGAACAGATTGACCAGGCTGTGGCCAAGGCCAAGGCAGAAGGGAAGTTTGTGATATGCCAGGTGGGCGGCAACTGGTGCCCCTGGTGCCTGAAGTTTGCCGACTTCATTACCAACGACAGCACCATCAGCCAAATCATCAACGATAACTTCGTCTACATTCATGTGTCTTACAATCCACGTAAGTCGCAGAGTGAAGAGAAAATAGCACAGGGCAAGGCACTGATGAAACGCCTCAACAATGCCGGACGCTTCGGCTACCCCGTGCTGGTGGTGATCAACACCGAAGGAGCAGTCATCCATCTTCAGGACTCCGGTCTGCTGGAAGAGGGTGAGGGCTACAATCAGGAAAAGGTGCTCCAGTTTTTCAAGAAGTGGACACCACAGGCAGTGAAAGGAGAATAACCAATATAAAAAGCCTATGAGAAAAGCATTACTTTCTCTGGCAATGATACTAACGGCCGTCTGCACATGGGCGCAGATGAACGTGATAAGCGGCAAGGTGGTCGACAAGGAGACCAACAAACCGCTCACAGGTGCCAGTGTGACCATGGACGGCCTGTCGGTAGTAACCAACGACGACGGTTTTTTCACCATGAAAAGCGAGGGGCCTGCCACCAGCCTCGCCGTGTCGCATCTGGGCTATCACTCACAGCATGTCAGTCTTAATGGCCAATACAACGAACAACTTACCATCAGCCTCACACCGGCTGCCATCGCCCTCAACGAGGTGCTGGTCACGGCCAACGACCCCATGGAACTGGTCATGGAGGCCATCAGGCACATCACCGACAACTATAGCCGTAAGCCGGAGTTGTATCACTGCTTCTATCGCGAAAAGGTGATGAAGCGGCAGAACTATATCGGCGTGGCAGAAGGTGTGACCGACATGTACAAGACTGACTATCGCCATGGCACCAATTTCGACCGTGCCGCCATCAGGAAAGGGCGACGCCTGCTTAGCCCTAAGCAGACCGATACGCTCAGCGTCAAGGTAATGGGCGGTCCAGCCACGGCCCTGCTGCTGGATTTGGTCAAGAACACCGACTTCCTGCTCAATGCCGACGAACTGAGCCTCTACAGTATGAAGATGGAGATGCCCGCCACCATTGCCGATCGCCCTCAGTTCGTGGTCAGCATAGAGCCTCATGCGATGGCATCCTATGCGCTCTACTACGGTAAACTGTATATCGATCAGGAGACCAAGGCGTTCACACGCATTGAACTGGACCTCGACATGAGCAATCGCGAGAAGGCCACCAGCATGATGCTGATAAAGAAACCCCGCGGACTGCGCTTTAAGCCAAAGGAGATGTCGTGCATCGTCGACTACCGTATGGGCAACGATGGTGTGATGCGCATGACTTATCTGCGCACCACCTTCCGCTTCAACTGCGACTGGAAACGGCGCCTCTTTGCCACCTCCTTCACCGCACAATGCGAGATGGCCGTGACAAGCGTCACCAATCAGGAGGTGAAGCCCATCCGCGGCCGTGACTCGTTCGACCAGCGTGACGCGTTCTTCGACAAGGTTGACTTCTTCCGCGACCCTATGTTCTGGCAGGACTATAATATCATTGAGCCCACAGAGTCGCTCGACAAGGCTATCAACAGACTCCTGAAAAGGTATCCGTCTGCACAATAAAAAGACTACTCCGACATGACGCACGGAGTAGTCTTTTCTATTCATCTGCACTATCTTTACTGTTGAGGTATACTGTCTTTGCTGTTGCTATGCACTATAATACCGCTTGTACCACTCTGCAAAGCGCCGTAGGCCTTCGCGCAGCGTTATCCTCGGTGTGAAACCAAAGTCACGTTCTAAGGCGGCCGCATCGGCGTATGTCGTGGGGACATCGCCCGGCTGCATGGGCACCAACTCCTTGTGCGCCTCGAAGTCATAGTCCTCTGGCAGCACGCCAGCACGCACCAACTCCTCCTGCAGAATCTGCACGAAGTCAAGCAGGTTCTCTGGCTGGCCACCGCCGATGTTATACACGGCATAGGGCGGGACAGGCAGGTCATCATCACCATTCTTACGCTCGGGAGCACCCTGCATCACTCTCATCACCCCCTCTACGATGTCGTCAACATAGGTAAAGTCCCTGCGGCAGTTGCCATAGTTGAAAATCTGGATGGTATCGCCTTTCAGCAGTTTATTGGTGAATCCGAAGTAAGCCATGTCAGGCCGACCGGCAGGACCATACACGGTGAAAAAGCGCAGCCCCGTGGTGGGAATATTATACAATTTGCTATAGCAGTGGGCAAACAACTCGTTGCTCTTTTTCGTAGCGGCATACAGGCTCACAGGATTGTCCACCCGGTCATCCGTGCTGAACGGCACCTTCTTGTTACCGCCATAGACCGAACTGCTTGAGGCATAGACAAGATGCTCCACGGGATGATGCCTGCAGGCCTCCAGAATGTTATAGAATCCCATCATGTTGCTCTGGATATAGGCATCCGGATTGGTGATGCTATAACGCACGCCAGCCTGGGCAGCAAGGTTCACCACCACTTGCGGCTTATATTGCTCAAAGAGTTTGTCGATGGTTTCCTTGGAAGCGATATCGCCTTTTATGAAAGCGTATCTGATGCCCGCCGGCACCAAGCCGTCTATTTCCTTTAGGCGCCACTCCTTCAGGCTAACATCATAATAATCATTCATATTGTCGATGCCCACGATGGTGGCATTCTGTAGGTCCTTGAACAGCCGCTTCACCAGATTGCTGCCAATAAATCCGGCTGCACCTGTTACAAGAATAACCTTATTCTCCAAACTAATCCTTTCCATATTTTTCTACTATTTGATTTCATCGAACTTACGCTCGGAATCCAAAATTAAATTTTACCTTCTTTCGCTAAATCGCAGGCTTCATAATAAGTGTCTATACTCCCTATATCGAACCTGCCGGCACTCATGGGCCACGCATGCATTGTGGTATGTTCCACCATATAGTGTGCCAGGTTGCCTGGCGCATCCTTTCCGCAGCCGTTCTCCACAGAATGGCGCACTGTCTCCAAGTCTTTCTTCAGATAGATATAGAACGGGGGAACGGCCCAGTGGCTCTTAGGCACCTGTGGCTTCTCTTCCATGTTCAGCACCTTCATGTTCTCATCCACCACAATCACGCCCGTGCGCTGCAGTTTCTCTACGCTGGGCTGCTCATGGCACATGATGCATGATGTTTGTTTTTCCTTTGCAAAATCCACAAAATCCTGAAACGAGAAGAACAGCAGATTGTCTGCCGCTACAACGAGAAGGTCGTCCTCTATGCCCTGTTTCTCCATTGCATAGAGCAGGTCGCACACTGCCCCCAGCCGAGTGTCGTTTGTCTCGGTACCATCATCGATGATTGTTATGGGTTTCTTGTATTTCTGCCCATTCTTCCACTCCTCAAAGACGGGAGCAAACTTGTGGTTTGTAATGATGATATGTTCATCAATCTCTGGAATCCCGTCAATGTCATCTAACATTCGCCCCAAGATAGTATTCTTGCCTATCTTCAGCAACGGCTTTGGGAAGTTTCTTGTCAACTCGCCAAGCCGCGTTGCATATCCTGCTGCAATAACTATATTCTTCATACGAATCTTGCACCATCGTCCGACTTGCAGAAATACACCTTGAACGTGTTCTTATACTGCGGGAACTGCTCCAGGTATTTCTGTGTTATCTCCTTTTCTATACTCTCTTTCCTGTCTGGGTCGACCAAGGCGATGCAGGCCCCTTTGAAGCCTGCGCCTGAGAAGCGGCCACCATAGATGCCGTCTGTGGTAAGCATAGCGTTGTATATTGCTATGAGTTCCGGACTGCCGCACTCGTAGTTGTGGATACTGCTTTCGCAACTGGCTTTGGAAAGGCTGCCAAACCATTCAAGGTTGCCTGTCTCCCACGCTGTGATACCCTCTCTCACCCGCTTATGCTCTGTGAAAAAGTGCTCGGCGCGGCGGGCGAAGCGCGGCGGCATCTCGTCCCTGTGCCGTTTGAACATGCTTTCGCTGACATCGCGCAGGAATGTCTTGTTCTGCTCTTTGAGAGGAATGTTCTCGTATGCCTGCACCAGCCAGGTGGCAGTCTTGCACTCTGCCACCCGCAGGTTATAGTCGCTACTCATGAGGCTGCGGGTCAGGCCGCTAAAGAAGATGCCCAGTTCAAATTCCGGCATGTTGGCCGCTTTCGGTATCAGCCTGTACTCATTGCTTTCGCAATCCAGCATCAACAGGTGGTTTTTCTTGCCAAGAGCAATACATGCCTGGTCAAGCAAGCCGTTGTTCAATCCTATATATTCCCTTTCTGCCTCTGAGGCTATCTTCATTACCTCAAAAGGCTCCAACTGTATGCCATTGGCTTTTGCAAAGGCCATCACATAGGCTATCAGCACGGCAGCGCTCGACGACAACCCCCCTACAGGGATTGAGCCTTTGATGGTACCTACAATTCCCCTTTTTAGTTTGAAGCGCTTCTGCAGTGCAAACTTTGCACCTCGTGCATAGTCACCCCAGTCACCTTGCCTCACCAGTGCCGGCGTGGCAATGTCAAAATCCACGATGCCCTCAAAGGTCTTTGACTCCAAATGCACATGACTCTCTGTATATTCTTCTCTTGAACAGGCTGAGCCAGTGGGGCTCCACCACAGGTCTACGCCCTTGTCTATCGCAAAGCCGGTCACCAGGCCATGCTGGTGGTCAACATGCGCTCCCAAGGGACACACCCTATAGGGACTGAAAATATGATACTGATATTCCATATTATATATTAAGTGTTCAATTGCTTTTTATGGCATAGGACAGTAATGGTGCAAAGGTACGATTAAGTGAGAGAAAAACCAAATTTTTTTTGGTTTTTCTCTCACTTAATCGTACCTTTGCAGGCATGATACGGAGCATGGCGATTGGCGTGGGGCTGCTGGCAGCCCTGGGAGCGTGGGCCCAGAATGATCTGGGCGACCCAGCGTTTGTACCTACGGTAAAGGTAGGCAAGACACTGGTAGACGGCGATTCCATCCAGTATCTGGAGATGTCGCCAGTATATGTCTACCCGGAGCCAACGTTCAAGAGCAAGCGCCAACAGCAGGCTTATGTACGATTGGTGAAGAATGTGAAAACGGTGCTGCCTATAGCAAAGGAGGTGCGCCAGATTATCATTGAGACGGCAGAGTATACTGAGACGCTGCCCACGAAACGCGAGCGCGACGAGCATCTGAAGCGTGTGGAGCAGGCCATTGTGCGCGAGTATAAGCCGCGAATGAAGAAACTGACATTCTCGCAGGGCAAACTGCTCATCAAACTGGTGGACCGCGAGTGCAACTCCACGGCTTATGAAGCCATGCAAGCATTTATTGGCCCTGTGAGGTCGGGCATGTGGCAGGCTTTTGCCTGGATGTTCGGCGCATCGCTGAAAAAAGGCTATGACCCAGAGGGTGTGGACCGCCTGACGGAGCGTGTTGTGCTGATGGTAGAGGCAGGGCAGATCTGATGTCAGAAGGGGGCTGGAGCGGTGAAAGTCATGCGCTGACCTGTCAGAGGATGGATGAACGACAGTTGTTCAGCATGGAGATAGAGACGGTCGGAGGCATGGCCATAGAGACGGTCACCCACGATGGGCATGGCTAAGCCTTGGCTGTGGGCGCAATGCACGCGCAACTGATGGGTCCGTCCAGTGTGGGGCGTCAGGGCTATGCGGGTAAAGGCCTTCCCTTCCTTCTCTACAGAGAAGATGGTCTCGTAGGTGGTGTGTGCGGGCTTGCCGTGGATAGGATCGACAAGTTGGCGTGGACGGTCGAGCGGGTCTGGGCGCAGGGGTAGCATGATTTCGCCTTTATCCTCAAGGCTACCTTCTATGAGGGCTATGTACTTTTTATGTATTGTATGCTCGGCAAACTGTTGCTGCAGGTGGCGATAGGCTGTCATGGTACGGGCCGCCACCAGGAGGCCCGAGGTGTCCATGTCGAGACGGTGTACCATGTGCACCTCACCATATTGCTGTTGCAGGATGTGCTCTACCGAAGGCTGTCCGTTGCGTCCAGGCACCGAGAGCAGGCCCGCAGGCTTGTTCACTACAATGATGTCGCTATCAATGAATAGAGGAGTGATGACATCATCCTTTTCTTTCTTTACCCCTCTCTTCCCTACCCCTTCTGCAGCGCCCAGCATCCATTCGAGTATGGGCTTGCACTTGCCACGGCAAGGCTGGTAGAAGGCACCGTGGTGGCGTATCTCCATGCGGGGCGAACGGCCCTGCCAGAACTCGGCCAGACAGAGGGGACGCAACCCATGGGCGAAGGCATACTGCAGCAGTTTAGGCGCGCAGCATTCGCCCGAGCCGGCTGGCGGCGTGCCCTGCGGCGTGGTGCTGAAGATGGTGGTGAGCGAACACTTGTCGCCCAGCCCGTTGAGCATCACGAAATGGTCGAAAAGCCAGCGCTGCAGTTGGTCTGACCGCTGATGACGCTCACGCTTCAAACGATCCACCTCGGCGGTGAGAGGCTTCAGCACGGCCTCGGCGGCCATCACCTGCTGCCGCCATTGTTGTTTCAGCCGGCGCAGTTCAGCCTTCTCAAACTGGCTCTCGCGTATCCTTCGGGCCTCATCGCCATCGCCCTTCTCCCGTTGCTGATCGCGCTGCACTTTGTGCAGGCTCATCTGCAGTTTGTAAGCGTCGATTTGCAGATGTGCCTCAGCCTCAGCGGCCAGCAGTGCCTTGGTGGCCGAGCGCATGGCAATGCTTCCCTCCAGGTCTCTTACCTGTGCGTTGATGGCCGAAATGCGGGCTTCCTCCTGCTTAAAATAACCGTCAGGCTGCAGGTAGTCGAACACGGCAGGCACAAACCACGGCCAGTCCTGCCGGCCTAGTATCTGTCCGCTATAGGCTGCCAGAAACCCCGTTTGTTCCTGCTCGTCCCGACACACCAGCACGCCGAACATCTTGCCGGCAGCCACCTCGGCGGCCCACTCGGGCAGTTGTTCCAGATGGGCACATAGTATGCGAGCCGCCTCCCGGCATAGCGGGTGCGGCTCGTTGCTAATAAACGGGTCTGTCATACACTGTGGCAGTGCCACATCTGTGACCATCGGATGAAACAATGGACTTTTATGAAGCATTTTGCACTCGGCTCTGCCGCTTTTTCAAAAAGAATGATGCATTACATTGGCCTTACCAACTGCCGCCGCCACCGCCGCCGCCGCCACCGCCAGAGAAACCACCGCCGCCATGGCCGTGGCTGCTACTGTCGTGACTGATGGTGGTGATGGCATGACTGACAGAACTGCACAGGCTGTTCACCATATGATTGGTCAGGGCATAGCCCAGCAACGGTGTACGTGCGTCATACCAGTCTGGCTTTTCCACATCTATATCCTTAAACAGGTTACTCCATTTCTTGCTGAGACCGAAGACCATGGCATAGGGCAGGATGGTATAGAAATAGTGGGGGTCGTCGGCCTGCAAACCCTGCAGGCGCCCGTGCTCGGCCGTCTCTATGAACTCCTTGAAGCCCAGCAGACGTCCCATCATCTCAGTGCGATAGGGCGTGTCCACATTGAACTGACCGATGAACTCGCCCAGCAAAAAGCAAACGGCAAACATCACAGCCACCATGGCGGCACTCATGGGGGCACCATAAGGAATGAAGAAACAGCAGAAGGTCGCACAGAAGGCGGCCATGATGACGGCCGTGACCACGATGCCGATGAGGCGTGACAACATGCCGCGAAGCAGGTCGCTGTTGCTTCTAAACAGTCTGAAGAACAGGCACAAGGCATAGGGAATGCCGAAGAACGCAACGGCCAGGAAAATAGAGGGGGCATAGAAGGTAGCCTCAACAGAGTTGGTGCCCAGTGTGAGGGTGGCAAAGATGCACAGCAACAGATAGAACATGGCAGGCCACCGCAGCGTTGACAGTTTGCGCTCGCCTTTGAAACTACCGTCGAGGGTCTTGATAATGTTCGACACGGCCGAAGGCTGTTCGCCCAAACTCTTCATCAGAACCACATCGGTGTTTTTGAAGAAGAGTTGCATCATGAGCCTCTGATACTTGGGTGCCTGCAACGGCAGATCCTTCACCTTGGTCAGTTGCAGGTCGTCCTTACCCACTTCCTTTATCTTCAGATAGCCTTTGCCGGCAAGCCAAGGTATGAGCGATGCAATGTCAATGATATCTACGCTACTGTCGATAATGGTGCCCACCTCGGCACTGCTGATGTCCTCGGGCGGATAGAACTCGATACTCTTGGTGACATGAGGGCGCCTGTTCAGTAGCAGGCACACTACGATGGCAAGAATAAGGAACACGGTGATGCCGAGAAACAGATAGTGCCACAGATAGTTGCACGACAGCACCCCTGTGTAATAACCCTCGGGCAGCGGTGCATAAAGCGTGAGCCCATGGTAGGGCGGCACATGGTCGGTCTGCCCTTCTATCACCGTTGGGGTGACCTGCATCTGCAAGTCTATCACGTTCTGTTCGTTGCCAAACTCGCCGCTGTAGACTTTCAGCCTGTCGGCAATGTCATTGGGCAGGGGCTTGTCAAACTGCACACGGAAACTGAAGTGGTCGATGGGCTCGGCAAAGTCGGTGCCTAGAATGGTGTGGAACAGATAGTCGCCATTTGGACGGCGGTCGTTATGGTAGGTATAGGTGTAGTGAATCACGTAGGTGTGCAGGCCCGTCACCTCGCGGTCGGCATCGCCAATGCGGATGACAAGATTACCATTGTCGTCGGTTTCAGTATTGAAGGCATAGTGGTCCACCGTCACGTTCTCTATATCACTTATATAGTTGAACCTCACCGGCTCCTCACTGCCGTCAACACGATGGTTGAGCCAGAATTTCCAGGGAATATAGCGATAGATGCCATGACGGGATTCAGTGAAGTCCACGGTCAGCACTTCTTTCACTTCCCAAACATTGTTTTCATGCACCACGGCCTCCACCATAATGTCAGTATAGTGGAAGCCGCCACGGTCGGCCCAGGCTGTGAGGCATCCGGCCAGCACCGCCATTAAAAGGATAAGTCTGCGCATAGGATTCATGGGGGTGTTCTACAGATTCACGTTCACGGCCTGACGCTCTTCGTTGCTGCCTACGGCAAACATGGGCATAGGCTTGAAGCCAAACAAGCCGGCAATGATGTTGAAGGGAAATATCTGGCAGCGGTTATTATACTCACGCACACTGCCGTTGTAATAGCGGCGCGAGCGGGCTATCTCATCTTCAATGCGGGCCAACTGTTCCTGCAACTGCAGGAAGTTGGTGTTGGCCTTCAAGTCAGGATAGTCCTCGGCCACCACAAAAATGCCTCTCAAGGCGGCACTGATGCCCACCTCGCTGTCAATCTGCTGCTGCATATTGCCTTTGAGCACGGCGTCGCTGCGCATACGGGTGACACGCTGCAGCGTCTCCGACTCATGGCCAGCATAACCTTTCACCACTTCCACCAGGGCCGGAATCAGGTCGTAGCGCTTCTTCAGGGTCACATCCATGGTGCTGAAGGCTTCTTTCACCTTGTTGTTCAGTCGCACCAGACTGTTATAGCCTGTCAGCAGCAAGATGGCCATTATGACCACTGCCGCTACTGCAATAAGGATGCAAATGGTTGTCGTTGTCATCGTCTATCTGTTGTTGCTTGTTGTCACAGGATGCAGGATACGCTCATATTCCTCGCGGTTCTTCAGCAGACGCTCGGCCTCCTGCAGTTGCTTGTCGCTGTTAAGACCGGCCTCAATGCTGCCTGCCTGATAATAGTAGGCGGCAATGATATCCAGTTCTATCATCTGTTGTATTTGGTCGCGATGCTTGTCGAGGTCGCTGGCCACATCGTGCTTCAACGAGGCTGCCAATGCGTCGAAAGCCTCGCGTGCCTGATCGTAATAGCCCTCGAAACGTGCCGTCTTGATCAGTTCATCCAACTGCTTCTTGCTCATGGGGTCATAAGTGAAGCCGCTGTCTATAACGCGCTGGCGGAACTCCTGCCAGTCCTGGTCGGTGAGATGGAACTCTGCCGGCGGAGCAATAGAGGGGTGACGACTGATGTAGTCAACCTCGTAGTCGAACATCACCTCGGTGGAGTCCAGACCGCTACCTCCCAAGTAGTACGCAATGTTGGCCATGGTGTCGTTTTTCACCACCAAGTCGGGCGTGATACCACCCCCGTCGCGCACCTTACGACCGCCACGCGTATGAAACACCGTGGTCAGCGAGTCGGCAATGCGCTCCTTCGTGCCGCGCTTGTAGTTGATGGCCTGTATGCAGCGGCCGCTGGGAATATAATAATGTGAGGTGGTGACCTTCACGTTCGTGTTATAAGGCAGGTCAAGGGGCACCTGTACCAGGCCCTTGCCATAGGTGCGAGTGCCCAATATGACTGCACGGTCGAGGTCTTGCAAGGCACCACTGGTAATCTCGCTCGACGAAGCCGTCTCGCCATTGACCAGCACCACCATCGGCATCAGCGTGTCTACGGGCTCGAGACGCGTCTTGTAGATGCGGTTAGCCTGCCGCACCTTACCGCGGTTTTCCACCACCGTCTGCTCCTGCGGCACCCATATGTTCACTATGTCTACGGCTTCCATCTCAGAGCCGCCGCCATTGCTGCGAAGGTCGAACACCAGGGCCCGTGCCCCCCTGTTCTTCAGGTCGACATAGGCGCGACGCACCTCGCGGGCACAGCCCTCGGTAAACTTGTTCAGATTGATATAGCCAATGGAGTCGGGACGCATACCATAATAAGGCAATTCGGGCAGTTTGATGTTACGGCGCGTTATCTTGAACTTCATCTCCTTGCCGGTGGACGGGCGCTTCACCTTCAGGATGAAACTGGTGCCGGCATCGCCGCGCAAATGACTGCTCACATAGTTCACCGACTTGTCAGTCACCAGCGAGTCGTCTATCTGCAGGATGATGTCGCCTTTCCTCACGCCAGCCTCCGCCGCAGGCATGCCTTCATAGGGCTCGTCAATGACCACACGCTTCAGCCCAAGATGATATTTTACCAGAGCACCGATGCCCGCATACTTGCCTGTGAGCATCATCTGCAAGTCCTTCGTGTCTTCTTCAGGATAATACTCTGTATAAGGGTCCAGCGACTGCAGCATGCCATCGATGGCTGCAGTCATGGTCTGCTTGGGGTTGAGCGTGTCAACATAGAACAGGTCAAGGTTGCTGTAGAGCGCATTGAAGATGTCCAGGTTCTTACCCACTTCCAGGTTATGGTTCGTCTGAGCCATTGCACACAAGGGCAGCATCAGCACCAGAAAGGCACTCAGGGCATATCGCTTCATGTTGTATTTTATCATTGCTATGTGGATTGTATGATTCGATTGCAAAATTAAAGCATTATCCGCGAAAAACATTCCTTTTTACCGACTTTTTGCAAAAAAAATGATTTTTCAATAAAATTTTCCTCAAAAAGTTTGCGTATTTCAGAAAAACCACTTACCTTTGCACCCGCTTAACAGCAAAACCTGCTTCAGTAGCTCAGTTGGTTAGAG
>CAMHDT010000022.1 GCA_946183985.1 uncultured Prevotella sp. | reverse complement strand
CTTCGACGATGTGCAGACTGTCTACACCAACATGAAGCCCGAGGAATAAAAACAAGAGGGTGTGTCAAAAAACAAAAATCTTCAAAAATCTTTCAAAAATAAGCCATTCGATAGCCATTTTTGCTAGATTTTTGAAGATTTTTGTTAGTTTAATGAGGACTGATGTCTATATTTGACACAGCCAGTACTTAGCAACCGTAAACACGGTGTTTAGGATAGACAAGTGGCATGTTTGCGCAATGCAGACATGCCACTTGCTTATAGGACGCTATTGATAGTCTTCCTTTGTAAGGGTGAAATCGAAATATATTTTGTCGCGCTGGCGGGTAGACCGGTAGACATAACGGAAGTTGACACCGCGGTTCATAAGCGTCTTATAACCGGTTTGTCCCTTCAGTTCCCTGATGAGCAATTCCTTAAGGTCATAGGCTCCTGATATTTCTTCCAGCCGGCTGGAATCGTCGCTCTCGCCAATGAAACGGAAATATTGGGTCTGCGTGAGCGTTGGGATGTCGAAGACAACACTGTCAAGGATCGTGTTGTTGTCAACGGGCATCGGACATTTCGACTCGGTCATTTCCTTGGCTTCGCGGGCCGCCCGTTCTTCCAGCGACTCCTGGCATGATACCAGTACAATGGCCACCATGACCGTTATCATTATTCTCTTTATCATACTGCTTTGTTTTTTATCTGAAGGCAAAGGTACGAAAAAAAAGCGGTAAAGCCGTTTTTTTTCAAAAAGAATTTCCATTTTTCAGATTTCTTCGTAACTTTGCAATACGAAATAAGCATTTAACGGTTATGATATTATCAACAACTCCAACCATCGAAGGCCGCACCATCCGCGAATACAAAGGCGTGGTGACGGGCGAGACCATTATTGGTGCAAACTTCTTGAAAGATTTTATGGCAGGCATTCGCGACATTGTGGGCGGACGTGCCGAGAGTTATGAGAAAGTGCTGCGCGAAGCAAAGGATACATCGCTGAAAGAGATGGCCCAACGGGCTGAAGCCATGGGCGGCAATGCTGTGGTAGGCATCGACATAGACTATGAGACGATAGGTGCCAACGGCTCAATGCTCATGGTGGCCACCAGTGGTACGGCTGTGGTCATATAAAGATGATGGTCTGCCAGTACGTTTGGTGGCGCTATGGACAGGAATCGTGAGATATACAAGGTGACGCTGGTGGGCGGTGCGGTGAACGTAGTGCTGCTGGCGTTTAAGTTTGTGGCTGGCATCATGGGACACAGCGCCGCGATGGTGGCCGATGCCGTTCATTCGCTGAGTGACTTCGTTACCGACATCATTGTGCTGGTCTTTGTACACATCAGCGGTAAGCCAAAGGACAAGTCGCACGACTATGGTCACGGCAAGTATGAGACACTGGCCATGACCATCATTGGCATCGCATTGTTGGCTGTGGCCATAGGCATTGTGTATCACGGGGTGATGAAGATAGTTGTGTGGGCCGGTGGCCAGCAACTGGAAGCCCCGGGCATGCTGGCCCTATGGGCGGCCCTCCTGTCGATAGTGCTGAAAGAGGCTGTCTATCACTATTCTATGGCGAAAGCCCGACAGTTGCAGTCGCAGGCCGTGGAGGCCAACGCATGGCATCACCGCAGCGACGCCCTCTCATCGGTAGGCACTACCATCGGTATTGGTGGTGCCATCGTCTTGGGACAACGCTGGACGGTGCTCGACCCTATAGCCTCAGTCATCGTAGGCCTGTTCATCGTCAAGGTGAGTGTTGAACTGTTGCGCCGTGGTGTCGGTGACCTTATGGAGCATTCGCTGCCCGATGAGGTGGAAAACGAGATTCTGCGTCTGGCCGCCTCTGTCAGCGGTGTAGACAAGCCCCACGATCTGCGCACCCGTCGCATTGGCAACCACTATGCCATAGAACTGCATATTCTCATGGATGGCGATATTTCTCTGCGACAGGCACACGACAAGGCCACGGAGGTGGAGGTGTTGTTGCGCCGAAAGTATGGTCCGCATACTCATATCGCCGTTCATGTAGAGCCGAGGGATGTAGGAGAAGAGTAACCATTGATGATTGACCGTTGCGAATTTTGAATTTATTTTTTCAATTTTCAATTTATTTTTGTATCTTTGCACCGCAAAGACATGTATACATAGATGAAGAATATCAGGAATTTCTGTATAATAGCACATATAGACCACGGCAAATCGACCCTTGCCGACCGACTCCTTGAGCGCACCAAGACCGTTCAAGTAACTGAGGGACAGATGCTTGACGATATGGAACTGGAGCGTGAGCGAGGCATCACCATCAAGAGCCACGCCATTCAGATGGAATATGAATATGAGCGGAGACAGGAGAGAGAAGAGGGGCCTGCCGATGGGAAGTATATCCTTAACCTCATCGACACGCCGGGACATGTGGACTTCTCCTATGAGGTGAGCCGCAGCATTGCAGCCTGCGAGGGCGCACTCCTTGTGGTCGATGCCACGCAGGGCGTGCAGGCTCAGACCATCTCAAACCTCTATATGGCCATTGACAATAATCTGGAGATTATTCCTGTTATCAACAAAATAGACATGCCAAGTGCCATGCCCGACGAGGTGGAAGACGAGATCGTTGACCTCATTGGCTGCGACCGCGAGGATATTATACGTGCCAGCGGCAAGACGGGTGAGGGCGTCGATGAGATTCTGAATGCCGTGGTGGAGCGCATTCCGCATCCTGTGGGCGACGAGACGGCTCCGTTGCAGGCACTTATCTTCGACTCTGTGTTCAATTCGTTCCGCGGCATCATTGCCTACTTCAAAATCGTGAACGGCGTCATCCACAAGGGCGACAAAGTGAAGTTCTTCAATACCGGCATGGAGTATGAAGCCGACGAGGTGGGCGTGTTGAAGATGGACATGATACCCCGCAAGGAACTGCGCACGGGCGATGTGGGCTATATCATCAGTGGTATCAAGAACTCGAAGGAGGTGAAAGTGGGCGACACGATCACTCATGTAGACCGTTCGTGCGACAAAGCCATTGAGGGATTCCAAGAGGTGAAACCTATGGTGTTTGCCGGCGTCTATCCCATCGATCCCACAGACTATGAGAACCTGCGGGCGTCGCTGGAGAAACTGCAACTCAACGATGCCTCGCTCACCTTCCAGCCTGAATCGTCGGTGGCACTGGGATTCGGCTTCCGCTGCGGCTTCCTCGGCCTGCTCCACATGGAGATTGTGCAGGAACGTCTGGACCGTGAGTTCGACATGGATGTCATCACCACCGTGCCCAACGTGTCGTACATGTGCTACACCAAGCAGGGGGAGGTGAAAGAGGTGCACAACCCATCGGGACTGCCCGACCAGACACTCATCGACCATATTGAGGAACCTTATATCCGTGCCTCTATCATCACTGCCGCCGACTATATCGGCCCCATCATGACGCTCTGTCTCGACAAGCGTGGTGAGTTGATTGACCAGCAGTATGTTTCCGGCAATCGCGTGGAACTGCGGTTCATGCTGCCCTTGGGTGAGATAGTGATTGACTTCTACGACAAACTCAAGAGCATTTCCAAGGGCTATGCCTCGTTTGACTATCACATCGACTCGTTCCGACCTTCGAAACTGGTGAAACTCGATATCCTGCTCAACGGTGAGCCCGTTGATGCCCTCTCGACCCTGACCCATCAGGATAATGCCGTGACCTTTGGTCGCCGCATGTGCGAAAAACTCAAGGAACTCATACCGCGCCAACAGTTCGACATTGCTATACAGGCTGCTATCGGTGCAAAAATCATAGCCCGAGAAACGGTGAAGCAAGTGCGAAAGGATGTGCTGGCCAAGTGCTATGGAGGCGATGTGAGCCGTAAACGAAAACTGCTTGAGAAGCAGAAGCGTGGTAAGAAACGCATGAAGCAGATAGGCAATGTAGAAGTGCCGCAGAAAGCCTTCCTCGCCGTACTGAAACTCGACTAACCCTAAAACCAAAAATCTAAATATGCCAACCCTAAGTTTAACTTCCCGCGATGTGGCTCGCGAACTGGCCAGACGCTACAGTACGATGACGCATGAGGAACTGGATATGCTGGAGAGCATACTGGTGCCCATGAAGTTTGCCAAGAATGAAAAAATTCTGGATGAGGGCAGGATTTGCCGTCATATTTATTGGATTGTGAAAGGACTGGTGCGCCAGTATTATTATAAGAACAAGAAGGAACTGACCGAATACATGGCTACCGAGAACACAATCTGCATGAGCATCGAGAGCCTGTTTCGCGAAACACCGTCGGCACAGATTATACAGGCATTGGAACCTACCATCGTCTATGCCATTCCCATGCGTGACCTTGAGGCCGCGGCCATGAAGAGCGTCAATATCCAGATGCTCTACCGTAAGATTCTCGAGGAGTCGCTCATCATCAGTCAGCAGCGGGCCGACATGCTGCGCTTTGAAAGCGCACAGGACCGCTACCAGAAGTTAGTGAAGAGCAGTCCGCAACTGGTGCTCCGCGCCCCATTGGTCTACATTGCCAGTTACCTGCAGATGACGCCAGAGACGCTCAGCCGCGTGCGTACCGCCGTGTTGATGAACGGATAAGCCAATCTACGCTTCTTTGAATAAATAAATGAACTGGCTGTGTCATATATAGACATCAGTCCTCATTAAACTAACAAAAATCTTCAAAAATCTAGCAAAAATGGCTATTATATGGCTTATTTTTGAAAGATTTTTGAAGATTTTTGTTTTTTGACACACCCTCTTTAATTTCTTGAATTCTTTTTACTTATACAGATAGCGTTTGATGCTCTTCTTAGGCGTCTTGGCAAACTCCTCTTTGTGGATTTCAATCTCGGAGATTTTCTCGTAGGCGGGGAGCATCTGGTTCAGGGTGTTGCGGTTCTGCTCCATGATGCCAGCCAGATCGTCGTCGTTGAAGTTGAGAGCATTGGCCTCGTCGAGGTCGGGATGTACAAGTGCCACGAGTTTTGTTTCGCGCTGCACCACGATGCTCTCGGTGACGAGTGTCATGGAGTTCAGTTTGTCCTCAATCTCCTCGGGGTAGATGTTCTGTCCGTTGGCACCGAGGAGCATGTTCTTCGAGCGTCCGTTGATGAACACATTGCCGTCGCCGTCCATGGTACCGAGGTCGCCGGTATGATACCAGCCTTCGCTGTCGATGGTCTCAGCAGTGGCTTCCGGATTTTTGTAGTAGCCAAGCATCACGTTGTAGCCGCGTGCCAGAATCTCTCCAGGGATGTTCTCCGGGTCTGGCGAGTCAATCTTCACTTGCATGTGCACCACGGCGCGTCCGCATGAGCCTGGGACAAACGAGCGCCAGTCACTATAGCAGATGATGGGTGCGCATTCGGTGGCACCATAGCCCACGGTATAGGGGAAGTTGATGCGGTGCAGGAACTGCTCCACCTCCTGGTTGAAGGCGGCACCGCCGATGATAACTTCGTAGAGATTGCCTCCGAAGGCTTTCACCACTTCCTGACAGATCATCTCGCGCACCTTCATCGATATGATGGGCATCTGCAGAAGCAGGCGCATGCGGTTGTTCTGTATCTTTGGGAACACTTTCTTGCGGATGATTTTCTCAATGACCAGTGGCACGGCAATGATGACGCGGGGCTTCACTTCGGCAAAAGCCTGTGCAATGATGGCTGGCGAGGGCGTGCGGTTGAGGTAGTAGACATGGCAGCCGTGGAGGAACTCGAAGATGAATTCGAAGGCCATGCCATACATGTGTGCCATGGGCAGTATGGAGATGATATTATCACCCAGTTTGATGGTGGTGCCGAGCACGTTGCAGGCAAAGTCGTAGTTTGACCACAGAGCACGGTAGGGTAGCATGACACCCTTGGAGAAGCCTGTGGTGCCGCTAGTGTAGTTGATGAGTGCCAGTTCATCGGGGTCTTGTTCCTTGTAGTAGTTGATGTGCTCCTGGCGGAAATACTTGGGATACTTTTGTCCGTAGAGGGCATTGAGGTTCTCGCGGGCATAAGTGAGTTTCTCCGAACGCGAGAGGATGAGCGAGTAGTCAGTACTGCGGATGATGCCCTCAAGTTTAGGCATCTGGGCTGGATCGATGGTTCCTGCCACGTGGTCGCCGGCAAAGAGCAGTTTTGCATCGGAGTGGTTCACAATGTTGTGAATCTGCTCGGGCATGAACTCGTGAAGGATGGGCACGGCTATGGCACCGTAGGTGAGCGTGGCGAGGAAGGCCACAGCCCACTGGCTGCTGTTGCGGCCGCACAGGGCAATCTTGTCGCCATGTTGTATGCCGGAGTTCTCAAAAAGGATGTGCACTTTCTCAATCTTTCGTGCCACATCGTGGTATTGCAGGGTTTGTCCTTTGTAGTCTGTCAGGGCATCCTTATCCCAATGCTCTATGATGCTCTTCTGAATAAGTTCGTTGAAACTTGGTATTTTTTCCATATCTTAGATTTGTTTTATGCTTGGTAAAGGTATCGTTTTATGCTTTTCTTTGGGGTCTTCTGGAATTCCTCATCTTGCAGCACAATGCGGCTGATGCGGCTGTAGGCGGGCAGTGTGGCGTTGATGTCGTCGCGGTTCTGTTCCATAATGGCATGCAGGGCTTCATTGTCGAAATTGACGGCCTCGTCCTTGTCGGGATAGACGAGTGCTACGAGTTTTTCACCGTCCTGCACGATGAGGCTCTCGCTTACCATGGGCATGGAATTCAGACGGTCTTCAATCTCCTCAGGATATACATTCTGCCCGTTGGCTCCGAGAAGCATATTCTTGATGCGCCCGCGAATGAAGATGTTACCTTCGCTGTCCATGGTGCCGAGGTCGCCGGTGTGATACCAGCCGGTACTGTCGATGGCCTGCCGTGTAGCCTCGTCGTTTTTGTAGTAGCCGAGCATCACGTTGACGCCGCGGGTTACAATCTCGCCGGCCTCATTGTAGGGGTCGTTGCTCATGATGCGCACTTCCATGTTATCGATGGCGCAGCCACACGAGCCTGGCGCAAACTCATGCCAGTCGCGATAACTGATGAGTGGTGCACACTCGGTGGTACCATAGCCCACGGTGATGGGGAAACCGATGTCTACCAGGAAACTCTCTACTTCCTTCGACAATGGTGCACCGCCCACGATGACCTCGTAGGCTTGCCCGCCGAAGGCTTCGTAGACCTGCTGGCAGATGCGCTCCTTCACTTTCTTTGATACCACGGGCATGGCCAGCAGTAGTTTCATGCGCTGGGTCTGGGTGATGGGGAACACTTTTTTGCGGATAATCTTCTCAATAATCAATGGCACCGAAACAACCAATGCCGGCTTCACCTCGGTGAAGGCCTGTGCAATGAGCGACGGCGATGGTAGTCTGTTGAGGAAGAACAGGTGGCAGCCATTGCAGAAACCGAAGATGAACTCAATGGCCAAACCGTACATGTGGGCCATGGGCAGGATGTCGAGCAGTTGGCTGCCTGACTTGACACGGTTACCGAGACGCTCCATGCAGAAGTGCAGGTTGCCCCACAAGGCGCGATATGGCAGCATGACACCCTTGGAGAAACCTGTGGTGCCACTGGTATAGTTGATGAGTGCCAGTTCATCGGGCTGGTCCTTGTGGTAGTCAACATGTTCTTTCCTGAACGCCATGGGATATTTGCTGCCAAACATCATGTTCAAGTGTTCGCGGGCATAGGTGAGGCGCTCAGAGCGCGACAGCATCAGCGAGAAGTCGGGGAGGTTGATGATGCCTTCCAAATGGGGCATCTGTTCCGGGTCAATTTCGTTGGCTACGAAGTCGCCAACGAAGAGCACGCGTGCCTCTGAATGGTTCACGATATTGTGAATCTGTTCGGCATTGAACTCATGCAGAATGGGTACTGCCACAGCCCCATAGGTCAGCGTGGCGAGGAAAGCCACGGCCCAGTGTGCCGAGTTGCGCCCGCAGATGGCAATCTTATCGCCTTTCTGCAATCCACAGTTTTGGAATGCGATATGTAGTTTCTCTATTTTCCGTGCCACATCATGAAATTGCAATGTGGCACCCTGATAGTCAGTAAGTGCATCGGCATCCCAGTTTTTTACAATAGCGTCTTGAATATATTGATTGAAACTTGTCACAGTATTCATTGCACAATTCTTGTTTGATTGTGCAAAGGTATAATGTTTTCTGCACATCAGCAAATTTTTTGTGCAATTTTTTACGTTTTAAGGTGTAATTAGTTGGATTGCGAGAAAAAAAGAACAATAAATCGGAATAATTGCATTATTCGTAATGCATGGAACGTGCTGGATGAATGAACATGACAAGCATGCTTGGCACGATGAGCACGGCTACGCAGGTGACCAAGGTGCACAGGTTAACGAGCACCACCAGAGGGATGCTGAGTTCCACGGGTGCCTGACTCACGTAATAGGTTTGCGGGTCGAGTGTGATAATACCTGTGTATTGTTGCAGCAGTACGATGCCAATGCCAATGATGTTGCCCCATAGCAGTCCGCGGCCGATGACGAAGGTGCCGAACCACAGGAAAGTCTTGGCAATGGCAATATTGTGTGCGCCCAGTGCCTTGAGGATGCCAATCATCTGTGTACGTTCTAATATAATAATAAGGAGACCGCTGATCATGGTGAATCCTGCCACAGCAATCATCAGGGCCAGAATGATGATGACATTGATGTCGAGCAGTTGCAGCCAGGAGAAAATTTGCGGATAGGCTTCGACGATGGTTTGAGGCGTTATGTAGTTTCCGTCGAGGTCGGTCTTGTTTTTCACCACATTGAGCACGTCTCTCTTGGTGATGTCAAGGACGGGAATCTCCTGACTGAGCACATTGGCATAGAGGGCTGCGGGACGCGTGAGATAGCCTTCGTCAATAAGCCGTCGTAGAAACGCCATGTCAGTATTTGTGTTGAGTAGCAGTTCCAGTCCTGTAAACTGGTTACTTTGCCATCCGTTGATTTTCTGCGTGGCATAGATGTCGGTAAGGCACATTAGGTCGTCAAACCGCTTCATGTTGGTCAGATAGATACCTGTTACGGTGAACCGCCGTGCCTTCACATCGTCCTGCCCAATGAAATAGGCAAAGATGCGGTCGCCAGCATGAAGCCGCAGTTTGTCGGCCATGGTCTTTGAGACAAGGAGCGGGTAGGTGGTGGCCGAGTCGCAGAATTGTGGCAGTTGACCTTCTACGAGGCACTCCTTAATGAAAGTGGTATCATAGTCTTGGCCCACACCTTTGAGTATGACGCCCATAAAGTCGTCGTCGGTTTTCAGGATGCCTTGTGCCAAGGTGTAGCGTTGAGCATGGTTGACGCGGTCGATGCCTTCCAGTTGGTTGATGAGTGTGCTATCTGTGCACAATGGGCTGCCGTTGTAGATGGCTTCCACATTCTGTAGGGTGATATGACTGCCGAAGCCCGTTACCTTGTTGCTGATGGTGTGCTTGAAACCCATGACCACCGACACCGTTACAATCATGACGGCGAGTCCCACGGCCACGCCTATAGTGGCAATACGGATGGCAGGGCGGCTCACCTTGTGGCGGTCGCCCTTGTCACTATAGATTTTTCTGGCTATGAATAATGGGAAGTTCAAGGATTAATTGTCAATTGTCAATTATCAATTGAGTTTCACTCCACAACTCTCCCAGGATAAGCCTCCAGTGCCTTTTGCAGCACCACGAGCGCCTTCATCAGATCCTCTTTCTTCAGCACGTAGGCGATACGCACCTGATTGATGCCGGCACCAGGGGTGGTGTAGAAGCCTGCGGCAGGTGCCATCATCACCGTCTGTCCCTCGTATTCAAAGTCAGAGAGACACCAGCGACAAAATTTCTCTGCATCGTCCACAGGAAGTTTGGCCACGGTATAGAAGGCGCCCATGGGTATGGGAGAGTAGACACCAGGTATGCGGTTCAGTCCATCAATCAGACACTTACGGCGCTCTACGTACTCATCATACACATCGCGATAGTAGTCCTCGGGCGCATCAAGTGATGCTTCTGCCACTATCTGGCCAATGAGTGGCGGTGAAAGGCGTGCCTGGCAGAATTTCATCACGGCAGCGCGCACCTCCTTGTTCTTGGTGATAAGGGCACCGATGCGTATACCGCATTCTGAGTAGCGCTTCGATACGGAGTCAATGAGTATCACGTTCTGCTCAATGCCCTCCAGATGGCAGGCTGAGATATAGGGTGAGCCTGTGTAGATATATTCGCGGTACACCTCGTCGCTGAAGAGATAGAGGTCGTATTTCTTTACTAAGTCACGTATCTGGTTCATCTCGCGACGCGTATAGAGGTAGCCCGTGGGGTTGTTGGGGTTGCAAATCATGATGGCACGGGTGCGCTCGTTGATGAGTTCCTCAAACTTCTCCACCTTCGGCAATGAGAAACCTTCCTCTATGGTCGTTGCGATGGTGCGTATCTTGGCACCTGCTGAGATGGCAAAGGCCATATAGTTGGCATAGGCAGGCTCAGGCACGATGATTTCGTCGCCAGGGTTCAGACACGAGAGGAATGCGAAGAGCACCGCCTCAGAGCCTCCGCTGGTGATAATGATGTCGTCGGCCGTCACGTTGATGTTGTATTTCGCGTAGTAGCCCACCAGTTTTTCGCGGTAACTCAGATAGCCCTGTGAGGGTGAGTATTCAAGTATGGAACGGTCTATCTGCTTCAATGCATCAAGCCCCACCTGCGGTGTGGGCAGGTCGGGCTGTCCGATGTTCAGGTGATAGACCTTGGTGCCGCGCTTCTTAGCGGCAGCGGCCAGCGGAGCAAGTTTCCTGATAGGACTTTCGGGCATTTCCAGGCCACGTACGGATATCTCTGGCATCTTTACCTTATTTGCTTTTTACCTTTGTCTTTTTTCAATTTCGCTGCAAAGTTACTGTTTTTTCTTATATTTACAAAGGATTTCCCTTTTTTTAATCTTCAAATATTTGCTCATGTCGGATTTATTCCTTACTTTTGTGCGACAAAAAACAAAGAGATGAATTTTGAAGAGATGCTCAATTCACGCGAAGGTGCTGCCATTCATCGCGAGAAGATGCCGATAGGTGAGTTCTACAAAAAACAAGTAGACGGGAAATACATCAATGTGGTGGAACTGTTTCCAGCACTCACCGATAGCATAGTGTTTTGCGAGGCATTGAAGGCCGATCAGGTTTGGACGCAACGGCATCATGACAAACAGCAGTTGCACTTCGACCTTCATGGAGACAGCAACGGCCTCTGTGAAATGGAGATAGAGTCTGGCGTCTATCAGACCTTGGCAGGGGCACTCAACCAGAACCCAGCACTAGTGGCCGAGAGTAATTACGTTGATACAGTATTTGACGCACTGGTGACATATCTCAGCAAAATGCACGGCGAGAGCATCTGGCAACTCTGTCTGGCACCGCAGAACATCTTAGTGCGCAAGGGCTCAAACATGCCGCTGCTGCTCACTCACGGCTCTTTCTATCAGTCTATGGCCGACCCCAACGACCTTTATGGCGACTACAAAGATTTTATGGCTCCTGAGGTGATGGCCCGTGGAACCGTCGACGGGCGTTCGGATGTATATACATTAGGCCGGCTCATAGAGTTTCTGTACGCCCAGGGTTCCATGCCTTTGGAATATAAGGCTGTGGTGAAGAAGGCTACGGCAGAAAACCCGGACCACCGCTATAAGACCCTTGACGAGATGAAACGGGCACGCGACAGTCGTCGCAATGCCAAGCGCTCGGTCATTATGCTGGCTGCTGCCTTGGCCATCACGCTAATTGCAGTCCTTGTTTATATTGACCTTATTCCTGATACGCCCGATTTTGAGTATGTGGAACCTGTGCAGCAAACCGCTGCCAGCGACTCGCTCTCAGACCCCTTTGACCAGGAACTGGAACTGCTCATGCAGGGCGACACCATTGCCCTGACCGATGAAGATCGGCTTTATATGCAGAAAGCAGAGGAAATATTCCGTAAACGCTATGCCGAGGAGGCCGACCGTATCTTATCGGAAATCTACGACAACGATCGCATGAATGCCAGTGAGAAGAAATTTACTGCCGGCAGTAAGGAGATGGTAGAGAAACTCATCAACCTGCAAGCAACAATGGGATCTGAGGCCGGTCTCACAGAGAGTCAGGCATCGCGCATTGGCCAGGAAATAGTAGACAAGATTACGCTGGAAAAGCAGAGAAATCTGACACGCAACGGCTATATCAGGCCTGAAGAAGATTGATAATTGAAAATACAAAATAAAAATAGTAACTATGAGAAGTAGAACAGCAACATGGTTTGAGTGCAAGATACGCTACGAGAAAACCATGGAAGATGGAATGCAGAAGAAGGTCAATGAGACCTATGTGGTAGATGCCTTGAGTTTCAGCGAGGCAGAAGAACGTATCATTGAGGAGATGTCGTCATACATCAGCGGCGAGTTTAATGTCACCGACATCAAGAAAGCGGCCTATGGCGAGATTTTCTTCAGCGATCTGGAACTGGCCGACTGTTGGTATAAGACAAAACTGCAGTTTATCACCATCGACGAGAAGACGGAGAAGGAGAAACGCTCCACCGTCACCTATCTGGTGCAGGCAGGTACGCTGAATGGTGCCGTGAAGAGCATCGACGAGGTGATGGGCGGCACCATGATTGACTATGTCATCAGTAGTGTGGCCGAGACCGCGCTCATGGATGTCTTCGAACATGTGGCCAAGACATCTAAAAGGGATGACAAGCCTGAGTATGAGGAAGGTGAAAAGTAAAAATGCTGCAACCGCTTATGTATGATGTCAAAAGGCATTTAAGCGAGGTGCGTCGCTCGCTCCCGCAGGGAGTGAGGCTCGTGGCTATCAGTAAGTTCCATCCGGAAGAGTATATCATGGCTGCCTATGAAGAGGGGCAGCGTATCTTCGGTGAAAGCCATGAGCAGGAACTGGCTCGCAAGGTGGAAATACTGCCAAAGGATATAGAGTGGCACTTCATTGGGCATTTGCAGACCAACAAGGTAAAGTATATCGCACCCTACATCTCGATGATCGAGGCCGTTGACTCGCTCAAACTGCTGCGTGAGATAGAGAAGCAGGCGGCCAAGGCTGATAGGGTGGTGCGTGTGCTGCTTGAACTCCATATTGCCGAGGAGGCTACTAAGTATGGTCTTACGCTTGATGCCTGCCGGCAGTTGCTGTCCGATGGCGAGTGGCGACAGATGCCGCATGTACAGATATGCGGACTGATGATGATGGCCTCCAATGTAGACGATGAGGCACAGATCTGTCAGGAGTTTCAGACTGCCGCCAACTTCTTCAACGAGGTGAAACAGCAGTATTTTGCCGATGATCCTGCCTTCTGCGAACGCTCGTGGGGCATGAGCAGCGACTATCATCTGGCCGTAAGTCACGGCTCGACGATGGTACGCATCGGTACCACCATCTTCGGACCAAGAGTCTATTAAGAGAATGGCAGAAATGATGATTGATAAAGAGACGCGACAGCGGGTGATTGCCCTCATCAGGCGTGAGGTGGTGCCGGCCATCGGCTGCACAGAGCCTATGTGTGTGGCCCTTTGCACGGCCAAGGCTACGGAACGCCTGGGGTGCAGACCAGAGAGAATTGAAGTGTTGCTTAGTGCCAACATCCTGAAAAACGCCATGGGCGTGGGCATTCCAGGTACGGGCATGATAGGACTGCCTATAGCCATAGCCTTGGGAGCATTGATAGGCAAGAGCGACTATCAACTTGAGGTGCTGAAAGACCTGACACCCGAGGCGTTGGAAGAAGGAAAGCAATATCTTGGCGAAGGGCGCATACATATTGGTATGAAGGAGGGCCATTGCGATAAACTCTATGCCCAGGTGACATGCTATGCCGCCGACAGAAAGGCCACGGCCACTATTGCCGGCAGCCATACGCATTTCACCGACGCAGAGCCGATGGCCGGGGCCTCTGCACAGGACATTGAGCCATGCAATGACATACAACTTAACATGCGGCTGGTATACGACTTTGCCCTCACAGCCCCACTTAGCGAAATACGGTTCATAGAGGAGACGCGTACCTATAACATGAATGCGGCGCGTGAGGCACTTAAAGGCAACTATGGTCATAACCTCGGAAAGACTATCGACCGTCCGCTGTCGAAAGGTATCTTCGGCAACAGCATCTATTCGCACATTATCTCACGTACGGCATCGGCCTGCGATGCACGCATGGGCGGTGCCATGATTCCCGTCATGAGTAACAGCGGAAGTGGCAATCAGGGCATCTGTGCCACTAATCCTGTGTGTGTCTATGCCAAGGAAAACGAGAATACGGAAGAGGAACTGCTCAGGGCCCTTATCTTGTCGCACCTCACGGCTATCTATATCAAGCAGTCGCTAGGCACCTTGTCGGCACTATGCGGCTGTGTTGTGGCCAGCATAGGCAGCAGTTGCGGCATCACCTATCTCATGGGTGGCGACTATGAGCGTGTATGTTATGCCGTGAAGAACATGATTGCCAACCTTACAGGTATGATCTGCGATGGTGCAAAACCGTCGTGTTCGCTGAAGATTACCAGCGGCGTTAGCACGGCATTGCTCTCGGCTCTGTTGGCCATGGAGGGGAAGTGCGTGTCGTCGGAAGAGGGTATCGTTGACGATTGCGTTGACAAATGTATCCGCAATCTCACCTCTATTGGTGCCGACGGCATGGGTGTGACAGACAAGATGGTGCTCGACATCATGACAAGTAAGAAAACAGAAGATTGAAGAATGGCTACACCTATTTATATTATAGAAGAAGAGAAACTGCGTCGTAACCTCAGTTTGATTGCCAGTGTGGCGCGTGAGGCCGATGTAGAGATTATTCTTGCTTTCAAGGCATTTGCACTATGGAAAACCTTCCCCATCTTTCGCGAATATATTGGCAGCACCACGGCCAGTTCGCTGTCTGAAGCCTGTCTGGCTGTGGAGAAGTTCGGAGCCAAGGCACACACCTTCTCTCCTGCCTATACGGAGGATGAGATTGACACCATTGTGCGATGCAGCAGCCATCTCACCTTCAACTCGCTATCACAATACGACAGGTTTCATAGTAGGGTAGAGGGGAAGGCCAGTATCGGCCTGCGTGTCAATCCGGAATATTCCGAGGTGGGCACCATGCTCTATAATCCCTGTGCTCCTGGTACGCGCTTTGGCATTACTGCCGACAAGTTGCCTGACATCTTACCGTCAGGTGTTGAGGGCTTCCATTGTCATTGTCATTGTGAGAGTGGGGCCGATGTGCTGGAGCGCACGCTGGTGCATATTGAGGATAAGTTTGCACGCTGGTTCCCGCAACTCAAATGGCTTAACCTGGGCGGCGGACATCTCATGACACGCAAGGACTATGATGTGCCCAGGCTCATCAGTATATTGAAGGGGCTGCACGAGCGTTACCCATGGCTCCATATCATCTTGGAACCGGGCAGCGCCTTTGCCTGGCAGACAGGTCCGCTGGTGAGTCATGTGGTGGACATTGTTGAGGACAAAGGCATTCGTACGGCCATTCTCGATGTCAGTTTCACCTGCCACATGCCCGACTGCCTTGAGATGCCCTATATGCCAGAGGTCCGTGGGGCCAAGATATCCCCCGTCCCCTCCGAGGGAGGGGAGTGCCTACCGGATTCCGATGCCCGCAGGCCCTCCTCCCCTTTGGGGAGGTCGGGAGAGGTATTTCTCTATCGTCTTGGTGGCAACAGTTGCCTCAGTGGCGACTTCATGTCGTCGTGGTGCTTCGACCACGAACTGCAGGTGGGCGAGGAGATTATCTTTGAAGACATGATTCACTATACCACGGTGAAGACCTGCATGTTCAACGGCATAACGCATCCGGCCATCGGTATGCTGCATACCGACGGCCGGTTGGAAATGCTTCGCGAGTTTTTCTATGAAGACTATCGCGAGCGTATGGACTGACGATTATTTGTCTTGTCCGCTGAACTGCTTGATTCTTTGTTCTTCCGACAGTTTGCAGATGAGCAGCGTGTCGTCGTTCTCTGCCACGATATAGCCATCGAGCCCCTGTACCACCACTTTCTTCTCCTGTGTGGCATGGACGATGCAGTTGTGGGTTTCAAACAGGCTGATGTCGTTGCCTATGCAGGCGTTGCCATAGAGATCGCGCTTTAGTTGTGTCTGTAGCGAGCCCCATGTGCCCAGGTCGCTCCATCCGAAGTCGGCTGGGCAGACGAAGATTTCCTCCGCCTTCTCCATGATGGCATAGTCCACGGAAATGTTCTCGCATTGTGGGAACTTCTCGTCAATCACGGCTTGCTCCTCTGCCGTGCCGTATACAGGCAGCATCGACTCGAATATCTTAGCCAGTCGTGGCTGGTAGATGCGGAAGGCATTGACAATGGTAGACACGTTCCAGATGAAGATGCCGGCATTCCAGAAATAGTTGTTTTTCTTGATATACTGCTGTGCCGTCTCCAGGTCGGGCTTCTCGCGGAACGAGTCGACACGGAAGATGCTTTTGTTGCGCAGCGACGATGTCGAGAGGTCAGCCTGTATATAGCCGTAGCCCGTCTCAGGGCGTGTGGGCTTCATGCCCAGTGTGACGATGGCATCGCTCTCTGCCGTAAATGCCATACACTCCTTTATCACACGCTGGAACTCCTGCACGTTCATCACGATATGGTCGCTGGGCGTTACCACGATGTTGGCCTTGGGGTCTTTCGACTTTATCCGCCACGATACATAGGCAATGCAGGGGGCTGTGTTTCGCCGGCATGGTTCGCACAAGATGTTCTCTTGTGGCATGTCGGGCAGTTGTTCACGCACAATGTCCACATAGTCTCTGTTTGTTACCACCCAGATGTTTTCTGCAGGAACCATGTTGCCGAAGCGTTCCACGGTGAGTTGCAAAAGTGTCTTGCCGGTGCCAAGCACGTCAATGAACTGCTTGGGCCGCATGTTTGTGCTCATTGGCCAGAAACGGCTTCCCACGCCACCGGCCATGATAACCAGATGATTGTTTGTTCGCACCATAATATTTCGTAGTGATTTCAGTTAATAATGTCCTTATTCTTTTTCCTTTTTTTTCATCTTTCCCTTGATGATGTAATAGGCAATGATGATGACCACGATGGCAACGATGCCGATGATGATATAGTGGTTGTATTGTCCGATGATGGCTTTCAGTTCCTCGTCGCTCACATCGCCTATGGCAGAATGCAGATACCAGCCCAGTGCAGCCAGTACGCTGTGCCATGCTCCTGCCCCGATGGTGGTGTAGAGCAGGAACTTCCAGTAGTTCATGCGAGCCAGGCCGGCGGGTATGGAAATCAGGTGTCGTATGCCGGGCACCAGTCGTCCCGTCAGCGTGGCCATCACGCCGTGGTTGTCGAAGTATCGCTCGCTCTTCTCCACCTTTTTCTGGCTGAGCAGGCACATCTTGCCCCATTTGCTGTTGGCAAACTTATAGATCACGGGCCGTCCCACGTAGAGTGCCACGAAGTAGTTGATGGAGGCGCCGAAGTCAGCACCAATGGTGGCAAACAGGATGACGAGCATCACGTTCATGTCGCCGGCCGCCGCCCTGTAGGCCGCCGGTGCCACCACCAGTTCCGACGGCACTGGTATGACGGTACTCTCCAGCAGCATGAGCAGCGTGATGGTGCCATAGTTCAGTTGTTCCAGCAATGTATAAATCCAGTCCATATTTTAATTCACAATTATCAATTCACAATTCACAATTATCAATTATCAATTATCAATTATTAATACCTAACTTCCCCTTGATATACTCATAATAGTCTTCAGGCGCAACGTTTTCGGGGAAGATATATCCCATGACGCGCTTACATTCCAGAGGATTCATCTCGCAGGCTTTCTTCAGATAGCCCAGAAACTCATCATATTTCTTCAGGTCGTAGCAGCACAGGGCCATATAGGCATAGCCCTCAGGCAGCGATTCGTCCTCTTCCGAGTCTTCATCCATGGCGAAGTACATGTTGAACATGGTGTAGGCCATATTGGCAAAGTGGTTGTCGTAGATAGAGACGATGATGCGCAGCAGCGTCTGCCTGGGCGTCGTGCTTTCTTTGAGGGCTTGGCTGAAAAGGGCCATGGCATCGGCCTTCTTTCCGGCCGACAGCAGCAGGTGTCCTTTCACTATCATCACCTGCACATGGTCGCAGTTCAGGTTGTCGGTCATGTCCAGACTGTTCATGGCCTTCTCCGTCTGCCCCGTCTCGTTGTAGGCAAAAGCCAGTTCCCTGTAGAGTTCGCACAGGTATTGCGAATCCCTGGGTGCCACCTTGATGCCTTTCTCCATGATGTCGATGGCCTCCTGCAGCCTTTCCAGGTTGATGAGGCAGATGCCCTGCTGCAGCATGCCCCCCTCATCGTCGGGCATAAGTCGCTGGTAGCGGCGGTAGAAGTCCAGTGCCCCCTCATAGTTGCAGAGTTGAAACAGACTGTTGGCCTTCACCAGGAGCCCGTCGTAGTTTTCAGGGTCAATGGCAATGGCATATTCGCTGCTCTGTATGGCGCCGCTGTAGTCGCCCTCCAGATATTGTGCCGATGCCAGCGCATTCCAGTATTTCGCTGCAAACGGGTCGGCATCGATGAGTTTGGTAAAGACGTCCTTGCATTTCTCATACTGGCCCACGCCCATGAGCACCCGTCCCATCAGTTCCTGAAACTCGGGTGTGTCTTCCTGCTTGGCCCCTGCCAGCCATTCCAGTGCCCTTTCATCCATCCCATAGTCAGAATATATGCGTGCCACATCCACCACATAGTCCTGATATTCGAAGGATGGCACCTTCGTCAGTTCCTGTCGCAGATAGCGTTCACATTCGTCGTTCTGTCCCTCCGTCAGCATGATTTCGGCCGTGTTGTACACATAGTCAGGTTCGTCCTTGTCGACGATGCTGTCGAGCCATTGCCTTGCCAGAGCCGTATTGCCCGATTCCAGCGCCTCGTGGATGCGGTAGGTGAGTGGCGCGATGGCGCCCGGCGATATTTCCAGGGCACGCACAATGGCAGCGTCGGCCTCGTCGTATCTGCCGTTCATGTGGTAGTAGTCGGCAATGTCGGCCAGTTCGTCAGGGTCCATATATCGGGTACTGCCGGAGGCTACCATGTTCTCGTAGTCCTCAAGCACTTCCCTGAACTCCTCGGTGTCATAATACTCTTCGTCGCTGCTTCTCAATATTTAATAGTGTTTAGAGGTTAGTGGTTAGAGGTTAGAGGTTACCACTCGCCACTAAAAGAATTATCAATTATCAATTCACAATTCACAATTCACAATTATCAATTATCCATTATCCATTCTCAATTATCAATTATCCATTCTCAATTATCCATTCTCAATTATCCATTCTCAATTATCCATTCTTTCAACTCTTCAGCCCCACCGTTTTGTTGAACACCGGCTTCTCGGGTGTCGAGTCGGGGTCAACGTTGAAGTATCCGATGCGCTGGAACTGTAGGTAGGTAAGGGCCTTCAGGCCTGCGGCAAAGGGCTCTATGTAGCAGTTGGTGTTGATGTGCAGGTTGTCGGGGTTCATCATGGCGCGCATGGCGTCGATGCCCTTCAGCCCCACTTCCTCTTCCAGACGCTTCAACTCGTCGCGGGGGTTCTCCACCTTCCATAGGCGCTCGTAGAGGCGCACCTCGGCCTTCACGGCGTTGTGGCACGCCACCCAGTGCAGCGTCTTGCCCTTAATCTTACGGTTGGCCCCGGGCAGTCCGCTGCGCGTCTCCGGGTCGTAGGTGCAGTAGATGGTGGTCACGCGTCCGTCGGCATCCTTGTCGCAGGGGTGCTCCTCGTCGCACTTGATGATATAGGCATTCTTCAGGCGCACCTCCTTGCCGGGAGCCAGTCGCATAAACTTCTTCTCGGCCACCTCCATGAAGTCGCTGCGCTCAATCCACAGTTCGCGGCTGAACTCCACCTCGTGTGTGCCGTCGGCCTCGTTCTCGGGGTTGTTCACGGCCGTGAGCATCTCCACCTTGTCCTCGGGATAGTTGCTGATGACCACCTTCACGGGGTCCAATACGGCGCTCACGCGCAGGGCCCTTGTGTTCAGGTCGTCGCGCAGGGCACTCTCAAAGAGGGCCATGTCGTTCAGCGCGTCAATCTTCGTGTAGCCAATCTTCTCCATGAAGTTCTTGATGCCCTCGGGCGAGTAGCCGCGACGGCGGAAGCCGCAGATGGTGGGCATGCGTGGGTCGTCCCATCCGTTGACCACTCCCTCGCTCACCAGCGTCCTCAGGTTGCGCTTCGACAGCAGGATATAGTTCAGGTTCAGTTTGTTGAACTCCGTCTGGCGCGGGCCCTGATAAGTTGAGAGTGAAGAGTGAAGAGTGAATAATTTGCTACCGCTCTCCGCATTTGCGCCACATTCGGCAGCCCATTCGCGCATCCACTGTACGAAGAGGTCGTACAGGGGCCTGTGCTCCACAAACTCCAGCGTGCACCACGAGTGGGTCACCCCCTCCAGATAGTCGCACTGGCCGTGAGTGAAGTCGTACATGGGGTAGGCGTTCCACTTCGAGCCCGTCTTCACGTGTGGGATGTTCAGCACGCGATAAATCAGCGGGTCGCGGAACAGCATGTTCGGGTGGGCCATGTCAATCTTAGCCCTCAGCACCAGGGTGCCCGGCTCGCACTTGCCGCTGTTCATAAACTCAAACAGTCGCAGGTTCTCTTCCACGGGACGGTCGCGATAGGGGCTGTTGGTGCCCGGGCTGGTGGTGGTGCCCTTCTGCTGTGCAATCACCTCGGCGCTCTGCTCGTCCACATAGGCGCGTCCCTGCTTGATGAGCCACACGGCAAAGTCCCACAACTGCTGGAAGTAGTCGCTGGCGTAGTACACGTGGGCCCATTCAAATCCCAGCCATTTAATGTCGTTCTCAATATTCTCAATAAACTCCGTGTCTTCCTTCACGGGGTTCGTGTCGTCGAAGCGCAGGTTGCACTCGCCGCCATATTTCTTAGCCAGTCCGAAGTCTATGGCAATAGCCTTGGCGTGTCCTATGTGCAGATAGCCGTTAGGCTCTGGTGGGAAGCGTGTCTGCAGCCTGCCGCCGTTTTTGCCAGCCGCCAGGTCGTCAATCACCATCTGCTCCACGAAACTCACAGATTTCCTCTCCTCTTTCTCAGTTGAAACATTTTCTGTCATACGATAGTTCTGCTTTTTTACGATTTTGAGTGCAAAGGTACGAATAAGTGAGCGAAAAGCAAAAGAAAAACTTGTTTTCTTTTCTTTTCCGAGCGAAAGTACCTAAGAACAAAGTCCAAAGGTACGAAAATTTCGATAAAAACATCTCAAAATGTTTGTTATATTAAACATTTTTGTATATCTTTGCACCCGATAATATACAATTATGGGAAAGAGTACATTCGGAAAGACGATGCCGAGGCCTTTGACTCAACTGTTGCAACTCATGGGCGAACAGATTATGCTGGCTCGTAAGCGCAGGCATCTATCCATGCAGGACATAGCAGACAGGGCAACGGTGACACGCCTGACAGTCTCGAAGGTGGAACATGGCGACCCAACAGTTTCCATGGGCATCTATGCGCGTGTACTCTTTGCGCTGAATCTTGAAAAAGATATCTCGTTGCTTGCTGCCGATGATGCTCTCGGCCGTCAGCTTCAGGATGCAGAATTGCTTAAAAGATGAAAAAGATTACGGTTTATGCAGATTTTGACTTTCTTGCTTCTCCCCAAGAAATAGGAACGTTGGGCTATGAACGTGTTCGTGGCAAAGACCACTTTGTTTTTGAGTATTCGCACGAATGGCTGAAACAGCATGGGGGCATCGTGTTGAGTGGCGACCTGATGAATGTCCCTTCGTTGCAGCATCCTCGTAGTGCAGATAATGTGTTTGGTTTCGTCAAGGATTCCTTTCCAGACCGTTGGGGACGTTTGTTGCTTGACCGCAGAGAGCGCCTGAAGGCGCAAGCGGAGGGAAGACCCGTGCGGATGCTCACCAACTATGACTATCTCACGGGCATTGAGGATTTTACACGTATGGGCGGCATACGCTATAAATATAAAGATGAAGATAGTGAAGGCTTCATAAATGTCTCTGAAAAGTACCTTGTGCCTCCCATTGAGAGTCTCCGCGCCCTGTGTGATGCCTGTCATGAGATTGAGTTGGCCGAAGAACGTAATGAGTTGCCCGAGCAGCGTTGGCTCGACCAGTTAATCGACCCTGGAACATCGCTTGGTGGTGCTCGTCCCAAAGCCAATGTCATCGATACTGATGGTAGACTTTACGTGGCTAAGTTCCCATCAAAGAAGGACTTGGAGAACACGGAACTCATCGAGCATTTCTCGCATCGGTTGGCAGCTAAGGCTGGTATCAACGTAGCTCAGACGCGCACCATCAAGATTTCAAAAGACCGCGACCTGTTGCTTTCCGAGCGATTCGACAGAACCGCCGATGGCCGTCGCATCCATTTTGCCTCTGCAATGTCGTTGCTTGGATTGGATGATGGTGCTGGTAGCAGTACAGGCAATGGTTATCTAGACATCGTAGATTTCATCCTTCAGGGATGTGTGGATGTTCAGCAGAACCTCAGGGAACTCTACCGCCGAGTGACGTTCAACGTGATGTTTGGCAATACCGACGACCACTTCCGCAACCACGGTTTCCTGCTCACCCAGAAAGGTTGGACGCTCTCGCCAGCCTACGACATAAACCCAGGAACAAAGACAAATCAATGCCTGCTGATAGACCAATACACAGAGCAATCGGATGCCTCTAATCTACTCCAAGCCTCGGGCAGTTATATGCTTGAACAGCAGGAGGCAGCCGAAATCATAGAGGAGGTTCGTTCCGCCATCAAAGACTGGCGCACGACGGCCACTGAACTTCAGATCTCCTCAAAAACACTTGAGCCGTATGGTAACCGTTGGGATCATCTATAGCACTTTCGCCTGTACTTCCCTAGAAAAAGTTTTATAACCGGCGGTCGATTCCAAACTCTGTCAGCGCAAAACGCTCACCTCTCCCCGCGTCTCATTCTTAATGAACAAATTTCTAATAAAATATGAACTTTTTCTCTTTATTAGTTGAAAACTTGTAAACTTTTTTGTATCTTTGCCACATATAAGTGTGTCGGGGACCATCCCTGACACTACAGAATTAATAATGACTATGAACATCTTAAGTTATTTAGGTTTCTTCAAGAAGGGAGAGATTATTCATATTGGTCAAGAACTGCAATTTGATGGGATTATCCACGGCTCAGTGGGACTTGCTTATTATTTGGAATTTGACGAAAGCGCTTTTGAAATTAAGAGTAGGCGTTATTATACAAATTCAGATTTTGAGAAGAATCCGTGCCCTGGTGGTGACGAAGAGAGAATTATTTATACCTTAACTCCCATAAAAAAAGGTGAGTTTACAGTTAAAGAGATGAATAACTTTAGGGGTGCGAAATCAGTAGTGAAAGAACATTTTTATATTGTTAAGAAGTAGTGCTTTGTTAATGGCCTTGCTTGCCAGACCAACCGGTTCTCTTACCATAAACCTTTGTGATTTTGTGATATGTTTATAAAATAATTATGCGATTTTCTTTGCCATTTACAAAATAATATCTATCTTTGCAACAAATCATAGATGAGAGTGATATGAGTTCCGTCAGCACGTTGGTAAGTGTATTGATGATTAACGCACAGGGAATCATGCTGTCCGTACAGGGTCAAGACTATTTCCTGTCGTACAACCGTATCCCTTGGATGCAAGATGCACCCATTCGCAGTGTGCTTAACGTTCGGATGTCTGGACCAGAGGCTATTGAATGGCCAGACCTGGAAGTAGATCTCGAGATAGACAGTCTGCGTCATCCCGAGCGCTATCCTCTTGTCATGAAGCGCAACGAATTGGATTTTGTGAATGCATAATTACAATAATGTATAACTAAAACCGCAGATGCCTATGGGCTGAGAAAGATATAACAAAGGACATATAGGATGCGCTCGACCTCTGGTCGCTTTGCATAGCAAAGAATATCCACTTTTAGATTCTTGTATTCTGACAATTGGGGAATTGAAAGATACGTGATCAAGAACTGAAGTAGATAGTTCACGC
>CAMHDT010000021.1 GCA_946183985.1 uncultured Prevotella sp. | reverse complement strand
ACGAATGAGTCTTTCAGCACGCCCTCGAGACGCTCAATGAGGGTCTTGTCAATCATCTTGTTGAGGAACTCGAGGTCGTCCTTACAGTTATCGAGTGCCCACTTCACACAGTACTTAATAAAGTCCTCTTCGAGATCCATCAATTCTTCCTGATCCAAGAAAGCAACCTCAGGCTCTACCATCCAGAACTCAGCCAGGTGGCGCGGCGTGTTACTGTTCTCTGCACGGAAGGTCGGTCCGAAGGTGTAGATGGCTCCCAGTGCCGTAGCGCCCAGTTCGCCTTCCAACTGTCCCGAGACGGTGAGCGATGTCTGCTGTCCGAAGAAGTCGTCGTCGTAGATAATCTTCCCCTGCTCATCCTTCTTCAGGTCGTAGAGGTTCTTTGTCGTCACCTGAAACATGTTGCCAGCACCCTCGCAGTCGCTGGCCGTGATGAGCGGCGTGTGGAAATAGAAGAAGCCGTGCTCATGAAAATAGGTGTGGATGGCCATAGCCATGTTGTGGCGTATGCGCATCACGGCACCAAAGGTGTTAGTGCGCAGTCGCATATGGGCATTCTTGCGCATCACCTCAAACGACTGTCCCTTTTTCTGCATGGGATAGTCATTGCCACACAGCCCGTAGACGGTAATGTCCTTACACTGCACCTCAGAGGCTTGACCAGCACCCTGGCTCTCCACCAGCGTGCCAACCACGCCAATGCAGGCACCTGTCGTGACCTGCTTCAGCAGTTCTTCGTCGATCTTTGAAGGGTCGACCACAACCTGCACGTTATTGATGGTCGAGCCATCGTTGAGTGCAATAAAATCGACGGCCTTGGAAGAGCGGTGCGTGCGCACCCATCCCTTCACACAGACCTCTTTGCCATATTCCGTGCTTTTCAGCACATCTATTATCTTTGTTCTTTTCATCTTTACACCAAAATTTATAACTATTCTCTCCCCTCCCTCACAGGGAGGGGTCGGGGGAGAGTCCTATTCGTATGCACCCATGCGCAGACGTTCGACTTCTTCTTCCGTGAGGTAGCGCCAGTCGCCACGACGCAGGTTTTTCTTGGTGAGGCCGGCAAACTGCACGCGGTCGAGTTTGATCACCTTGTAGCCCAGACTCTCGAAGATGCGACGCACAATGCGATTCTTGCCAGAGTGAATCTCGATGCCCACCTGCTTCTTATCTACAGGATCGGCATACTGAATATCATCGGCCTTAATCTCGCCGTCGTCAAGGATAACGCCCTCGGCAATCTGCTGCAGGTCGTGAGCGGTCACGTTGCGGTCAAGATAGACATGATAGATCTTCTTTTTCAGGAACTTGGGATGTGTGAGTTTCGAAGCCAGGTCGCCGTCGTTGGTGAGCAACAGCACGCCAGTGGTGTTGCGGTCAAGGCGGCCAACGGGATAGATGCGCTCAGGACAGGCATCCTTCACCAGATCCATCACCGTCTTGCGCTGCTGCGGGTCGTCGTTGGTGGTCACATAATCCTTAGGTTTGTTGAGCAGCACATAGACCTTCTTCTCTATTGTGACAGGTTCATCGTGGAAACGTACTGTGTCTGTGCGCAGCACCTTGGTGCCCAGTTCGGTAACGACCTCGCCGTTAACCGTCACTACGCCGGCCTGTATAAAATCATCGGCTTCACGACGGCTGCATACGCCGGCATTTGCCAAAAATTTGTTCAGACGGATGGGCTCGTTGGGATCATAGTTCTGCTCTTTATACTCGATGCGTTTCTTCAATGAATACTTGGCATTGGGATCATAGTCGGCCGTGCGAGGACGGAAGCCGCCCTGAGGACGCTGACCATAGCCACCGCGCTGCTGACCGTAGCCGCCTTGGGGACGCTGGCCATAACCACCACGCTGCTGACCGTAACCGCCTTGGGGACGCTGGCCGTAGCCACTGCGCTGCTGACCGTAACCACCCTGGGGACGCTGGCCGTAACCACTGCGCTGCTGACCATAGCCGCCCTGCGGACGCTGGCCGTAGCCCTGCTGCTCGTCGCCATTCTGATTGTAGCGGGGGCGATAGCCGCCCTGCGGACGCGACTGCCCATAACTGGGACGCTGCTGTCCGTAGCCACCATTATTATAATTATTCGTGCGAGGGCGGTAGCCGTGCTGTGCCGGTGTGCTCTGCAGTCCTGCGCCGAATCCCTCGGGGCGGAAGCCTCCCTCGTCGTCGTGATTGCGTTTTCCATAACCAGTACGGTCATTGTCCGATGTTGGACGCTGAGCCGTGTGGATGCGTGGGCGCGGCGACCGTCCTACTGGGCGGTATTCCTTCTGATAGCCCTCACGGCTACCTTCTTTCTCCGAACCCTGAAATTCTTCTTGCTTTTTCTCGTTTTCGAAATCCATAAGTGTAACTAAATTCTAAGTCTTAAATTCTAAATTAATTCTCTCTGTTCTTAAATTCCTGTGTAATTCCATGGCGTAATAGCCATCAGTTCCTCCTTCACTTCATCGCTCACATCAAGCGTCTTGATAAACTCGTGAATAGTGGCCTCGTCCATCTTCTTGTTGGTACGCGTCAGGGCCTTCAGCGTCTCATAGGGATTGGGATAGGCCTCGCGGCGCAGGATGGTCTGGATGGCCTCGGCCACCACGGCCCAGGTATTCTCCAGATCTTCGTGCAGTTTATCCTCGTTGAGAATAAGTTTGCGCAGTCCTTTCAGCGTGCTCTGGAAGGCAATGAGCGAATGGCCCATAGGCACGCCCACATTACGCAGCACGGTAGAGTCGGTCAGGTCACGCTGCAGACGGCTCACAGGCAGTTTCTGTGACAGGAATGCCAGCACGGCATTGGCCATGCCCAGATTGCCCTCGCTGTTCTCATAGTCTATGGGGTTCACCTTATGCGGCATGGCACTCGAGCCCACCTCGCCGGCCTTGATTTTCTGTTTGAAGTAATCCATGGAGATATACATCCAGAAGTCACGGTCCAGGTCGATGATGATGGTATTGATGCGACGCATGGCATCGAAGATGGCGGCCAGCCAGTCGTAGTTGGAAATCTGCGTGGTATACTGCTCGCGCTCCAGCCCCAGTTTCTCGCTGACGAAACTGTTGCCGAATTCGCGCCAGTCATATTGCGGATAGGCCACATGATGGGCGTTGAAATTGCCGGTGGCACCGCCGAACTTAGCCGTAACGGGAGTGTCCTTCAAGGCACGCAACTGCTCCTCGAGCCTGTATACATAGACCATCACCTCTTTGCCCAAGCGGGTGGGAGACGCAGGCTGACCGTGGGTCTTGGCCAGCATGGCCACGCCCTTCCATTCTTCAGCATAGTCGTGCAACTGCTCTATCAACTCTTCAAGCACAGGACAGTAGACCTGCTCTACCGCCTCTTTGATGCTCAAGGGCACGCTGGTATTGTTGATATCCTGAGAGGTCAGTCCAAAATGGATGAACTCCTTGGCCTGAACGGGGAAACCATCCATCGCATCAAGTTTCTCCTTGATGAAATACTCCACGGCCTTCACATCGTGGTTGGTCACAGATTCAATATCCTTCACGCGCTGGGCATCGGCCGGCGTAAAGGTGCGATAGATGTCGCGCAACGACTCGAAAAGACTGTGGTTGAAATCCTGAAGTTGGGGCAAGGGCAACTCACAGAGCGCAATAAAATACTCAATCTCCACACGCACACGATAGCGCACCAGGGCATACTCTGAAAAATACTCGCTCAGTGGCTCCGTCTTGCCACGATAGCGACCATCAATAGGCGAGATGGCCGTCAACACATCTAATCTCATGACTGAATCTTAATACCTTATTCCTTTATATTGCAATATTTTCTCAAATAGGCTGCAAAGTTACGAAAAGAAGCGCAAAGCGCCAAATTTTCTACCGTCTTTTTTCCAAACGGCAGCATCACGGCATCACGCATCATGACATCACCAGCAACTATGGAAACAATGGCGGTTGCAACGGAATAGCAACGACGCCAGCCATCATCGCACAGAGACCGCATTTCCATACGGAGACAGTCCCTATGTCCTTAAAAAAAATTATGGCTATAATTTCATGAATTATGGCTATAATTTCGAAAATTATGGCCATAATTTATTTTAAAACATATGAGGGGAGCGCCGCAAACTTTAGCGAATGAACATAAAAAAAGGTTCCGAATGTCTTCGGAACCTTCTGGGTGGGCGTTGACGGATTCGAACCGCCGACCCTCTGCTTGTAAGGCAGATGCTCTAAACCAACTGAGCTAAACGCCCTCACTTCTTGTAAGCGGGTGCAAAGGTACTGACTATTTCTGTAACCACCAAATGTTTTAAGAAATTTTAAGTCTATTCTTCAAGACAGCAACCATTCCGCATGGTTCAAAGCAGGTTGACACACAAACTGACACCAGCCGTAAAGTGCTGACAGTCGTACAGTCCGCACTGTATCAGGAAATACTTATACACACGGCAGTCCACGCCTATGTTTACGGCATCACCATCCCACTCCACCATGGCTCGCAATGGCTGATAGAAAGCCGGCTGATACGTGATGCCACCTACCACACCATCCCATCTCTTATTATAAGGACGATACCAGTCACGATAAGCCAGATGGGCTCCGAAAAGATGCCCCTTCACATCGAAGTGCTTGGAGGCAGCAACGAAATAGTTACGATAGAAATTACTGCTCGACTCACCGCCATCCGACGAACCATAGACATCATTACCGCCCACAACAAGGGAAGGCCACCAACGGTCTTCGGCAATAGGTTGAATCTTCACTGAGAAGTAGCGATCCTTAGCATAGAAACCCGTGCCACGGTTAGGGTTCAGATTATAATGAAATTTCCACAGCGTGCAGCCATAGCCCAGTTCTATCCAGCGGAAAGGCGTGACACTCATATAGTGAGTGAAAGTGTTAAACTTCTCACCATCGCACTTCATGCCATCAGGAACCATCTCTTTAGGCACATAGTTCATACCAAGACGGGCCAGCCCAACCGTGTCCATGTCGGCTGTAGGAACATGAATCAAACCGTTCATGCCCACATGCATCTGGGCATATAGGGGAATGGCTGACAGCAGCCACATCGCAAATAGCATCAACGAAATTTTCTTCATTCTTCTACATCAACAGGCTGGTTTTCTTCGAAATTACCGGTTCCCCAAGGCACATCAACAGGGTTGGTACGAATATTATCTTCCGGGTCGGCAAAATAACTTTGCATGGTACCGTCGCCCGACTGGGCATAATAAGCCATGCTGAAATTAGAGGCAGGACGAAACACAACCTTTTTACCCGACTTCTTATAAGGCGGCAGCATCACTGTCAAGCGGAAACCGCCTGTCTGCTTGTGACTCCTTTTACGATAGACAGACGAGGTAGGCTCGTGTAACTGATAAAACAGGCTGATGGAAGTATGCTTGAAATGTCTGACAGCCTCACATTCCATGCCATAGTCATTACCCAGATACCGACCACCGGTAGCGCGCAACTCCGTATGCCAGGGGTCAAGCCAAATACGCCCGCCTATCAATGCCAGCGAATGCCACTTCGTGCCAAACTCGCACTCCGTGTTGCTGTCAAAATCAAAACCAAGGCACCAATCACGCACCAGCCCCAGTTGGGCATTGAACAGCAACCAAGAGTTGACTGGATACATCCACTGCACATCACCGCCATAGCGTTCTGAGCCAAACAATCCCGCCGTAATCTTAAAGTGCTGTGAGGCTTTGTTGAAATGAATCTGTTTGGAAACGGCAGCATAACTGAGACGAATCATGTTATAACGCTTGTCATAACCGTCGTTGACAATGGGCAGTTCAGCTTGGACGGCAATCTGCCAGTCATGCCCCATATGATACTTCACACCAGGCGTCAGGTTAATCAGCACATTATACAGGCGAATAAAGTTGACATCGGCATAATAAAGGTCGGCACCACAAAACAGTTCCACCTGCTGTTTTGGCTGTGCACCGACTTCTGTAAAAGACAGCATCAACAAAAATATTATTGCCAGTCTGCGTAACATTTGTCAACCAATTTGCCTGCAAAGGTACAGAAAAAAACACGACCCTGCAAAAAAAACAAAAGAAAAGTGTCGTGCAGGGTTGCTGCACGACACTTAACAATTATCTGATTATTCAATTAGTGCTTAGAAGTTGTACCACCGTCGTGAGTCTTGACATCTTCGGCCTCCTCCTCAACAACCTCAACAGAGAGGCTACGGGTAATCTTGCCGTAAACAGTGGCAGAGAATTCCTTGTCGTTTGACTTGAACTTGTAAGTCTTCACCTCCTGAGAAACCTTCAGTGTAGCAGTACCGTCAACGGGATCGAAAGTTGCATTGAAAGCCTTCGAGCGCTTGGTCACACCAAAAATCTTCTTCAGATACTTCACAATGAATGCATCCTGAGTGTCAGTAGAGAAGCCATAGTCAGACTGATAAGACAAAGAGCCCTTGCTAGCATCGCCAGTGATGACCTGATCAACAGTCTTAGTATCAACGCTAACAAGATCAGCCTTCAGAACAATGTTCCAAATAGAGAAGTGCTGAATACCAATGGTCAGGTTGTCACCATTACGCTCAAAAGATGCAGGAGTGTCGCCATTGTTCTTGAATGCGCAAGCCAGGTTATAGCCGTCGCTGCCAGGAACCTTAGCATTCACCTTAATAGGATTGCTAGCGAAGTTGGCGCCATTAGGTTTGCAATCCAAAGCCAGAACAGGCTCTTCTACCTTCTTGGTCTGCTCAATTTTTTCAATAGCAGAGTTGATATCGGTAGGAGTAACAACGGTGATAGAATACTTGCCAAGAGTACCGGTATTGGTCTGGTTATTGTCGAAATTCATCGAAGCAGCCACACCTGTCTCTTCCTCGTTAGCACCAGAGTTGTCCACAGTGGTGGTACCAGCCTCGGCCTCAGTCTGATCAACCTCAGTACCAACAGACTCGAGTTCAACCTCATACTCCAAATAAGAACCGTCAGCAAAGTCAAAGGCGATGGTCTTTGAAGTACGACCAGTAGCACTTACGGTCACAGTACCTGTTACACCAGGATTGAATGTAGCCTCAGTAGTATTAGCCTGAGTCTGTGCGCCAACTGTAAAGGTTGCAGGAACATTAGAACGAACTACCAGTGTACGTGCATTTTCAATGACAACATTGTCAACGACGACAGTGGGAACATCCTCACCCGTGTGGCAAGCAGTGAAAGTTGCTGCCACGCCCAATCCAAATACAAGGATTAAGCCTCTTGTAAATAACTTATTCATTTTTTGCTTAATTATTTGATTTCAACAGTAGCACGACGGTTGTAAGAAATGGGGGTCAAGGTGTCAACGCCACCCTTGGCAACAACCTCGATGTTGTCGCGGCTCACGCCCATCTTAACCAGTTCGTCAGCAACGGTGTTAGCACGCTTCTCAGAGAGTGTCTTGTTGAAGTCTGCGCTGCCAGTCTTGCTGTCGGCATAACCGGTAACAACCAACTTAGAGTTATTAGCCTTGGCCATCTCTGCGAGTTCAGAAACGTTCTGCAGATCCTTGCGCGAAGCGATGTTAGAACGACCCAGGTTGAAGAACACTGATACGGGAGCGGCAGCAACCTCCTTGACGGTGACGGTCTTACCCTCGGGGCACTTGTGGTTCTTGATGAGGTTGTTCAGACGGTCATTCTCTGCATTTGCGTCAGCGAGTTGTGCATTGAGAGCATCAATCTGGCTCTGGTGCAGAGCCTTGATGGCATCCACATCGGGAGTCTTGTTCCAAGTAGCCTTGCCCAGGTTGAAGGTCAGACCTACCTCAGCAGCGAAGTAACGATCGGCAGCAGAGAGACTCTTGCCATAAACAGTATGACCTGCATTAACGCCCTCGACATCATCGTCAGAGATATTGAAACTCAAATCCAAGTTCAGAGCCAACTTGCGAGAGAGTCTGAAGGTGTTCAGGACACCGAGGCTACCGCCATGGCCATTCACGTTCTCGTCGAAGTTGCGAATGAAGCCAACACCAGCATAAGGAATAAAGTTCCATACACGAGTGTCGCTGTAGCCACAGAGCATGTTGCTCAGGTTGAACATAGCCTGCTCCTGAATATTCATGAACTTCATAGCATTTGTGCTAGCATCGTCACTGATAATCGAACGGCCCCAAATGCCAGTAGCCTTGGTACGCAGTCCGAATCCAGGAGTAAACCACTTACCAATAGCGATAGAAGGAGAAACGTTGCCACGGAAATCCTTAAAAGGACTCTTAGGCAGATCAAATCCCTTCTCCTGATCAGAATAGAAAGCCATATAAGCCACGTTAGCCTGGACGAACCAGTTGCTCCAGAACGAATTGGTAGCAACACTGTACTTCAGTTCAGGTGTCTCACTCTGAGCCATTCCAGCCACAGAAACGCTGGCAAAAGCCAGCACCATCAAAAACTTTTTCATACTATTTCTATTAAAATTACAATATTATATCCTCAAAATTTGGTGCAAAAGTAGACAAAAATATTTAAACTTCCAACAAAAAAACACAACAAAATGCATTTTTAACATTAAAATTCCTTAAAAAATGTCTATTCTTACTCATTTTTATTTGATTCTTCAGTGGTTTATCCCAATAACTGCTCTATGTCATGCTGCGGCAATATGCAAAGGACTGAACGGCCATCAGGGGTATAATTCACGTTGTCGCAGGCAAACAACTCGTTGACCATGCGTTCCATATCGTCGTTAGTAAGAACCTGTCCATAATCGATAGCGGTGTGCCGGGCCAGGCTCAAAGCCAGGCGGGCATGGAGAGACTCCCCCACTCCCTTGCCTTGCTCAACTGAATCTGCCAGTATATTGCGCACCAGCGTCACCGGGTCGAGTCCATCGGCACCGGCAGGCACACCATTGACAGCATAATTGCCACCGCCAAGATTGCTCAAGTCAAAGCCCAGACTGGCCATATCAGGCATGAACTGCTGCATCATAACATCGTCTGACGGCGACAACTGCAGCACTTCTGGGAAAAGCACGCGCTGGGTACCTACCTGTTTTTGCTGCATCTGGGCCATATAGCGCTCATAGCGGATGCGAAGATCGGCTCGGTGTTGATCGATAATCATAAGCCCAGACTTCACGGCTGTCATCACGTAACGGCCTTTATATTGATAATGAATGGGCGATTTTTCCAACAGCAACTGCCCAGAAGGTGCTAAAGAGGCATCATCATCAAACAAAGTGCTTTCAGGACCACCGCCCTGTGGTGACTGCTGCTCGTAGAGTTGCTGCCAGTCTACTGGCGGGCGATGAGATTTAGGCATCTCAGCAGTAGATGAAGGCCTACTCCCCGTAGCACTGCCCGCAAAGGGGTTATAGTTGGGATTATAATTCACATGAGGCATCTCAACGGCATTGCGGCGCAAGTCAAAGACTGGTATATCAGGACGGCCTTCCGTATCGAAATCAATGGAAGGCACCTCGCAGAACATGCCGATGGCATCCTTGACGGCAGCCGACAGAATTTGCCAAATGCTCTGTTCGTTTTCAAACTTTATCTCAGTCTTAGTAGGATGGATATTGACATCAATGTCGGCAGGACTGACTTCAAAATACACGAAATAGGGCACCTGCATTCCCACTGGCACCAGGCGCTCGTAGGCGTTAATGACAGCCTTGTGGAAATAGGGATGCTTCATGAAGCGGCCATTGACAAAGAAATAATCGCTACCGCTTTTCTTCCGGGCCGACTCGGGCTTGCCCACAAAACCAGTAATCTTACAGATGGCCGTCTCCACATCAAGAGGCAAGAGTTCCTGACTAAGTTTCTTGCCAAACACATCGGCAATCCGCTGACGCAGTGATCCAGCACGCAGGTTCATCAATTCCTGTCCGTTGCTGTAGAGCACGAACGAGATAGCCGGATAAACCAGCACAATGCGTTCAAAGGCGGTAAGAATATTGTTTAACTCGGTAGCATTGGTCTTTAGGAATTTTCGGCGAGCAGGCACATTGTAAAACAAATTATCAACCTTGAAGTTAGAACCCACAGGGCAAGCCACCGGTTCCTGACCGACAACGCGTGAACCCTGAAGGGTGAGATGGGTGCCAATCTCATCGGTAGCCATGCGAGTGGTCAGTTCTACCTGCGCCACGGCGGCTATCGACGGCAGGGCCTCGCCACGGAAGCCCATAGTATGTAGGGAGAAAAGGTCATCGGCCTGACGAATCTTCGATGTAGCATGGCGTTCGAAAGCCAGACGGGCATCGGTTTCCGACATGCCACAGCCATCATCAATAACCTGTATGGAAGTGCGGCCGGCGTCAGTCACCAAGACACGAATGGTCTTGGCTCCTGCATCAACGGCATTCTCAACCAACTCCTTTATGACAGAGGCGGGCCGTTGGATAACCTCACCAGCAGCAATTTGGTTGGCCACCGAGTCGGGCAGCAATTGAATAATATCGCTCATAACAGTTTTCCTATAATTAGCAACAACACCACCAAGACAACAATCAGCACAGGCAGACTGGCCTGCCACGGTAAACGGCGAGACGGCTGGCGAGTACGACCGGCGCGCTGAATCTCGCGACGCTCACTGAAATAAATCGGTGTATGGCAGAACGGTCTTGGTTTCCTCATCCTCTACAGTTTTTTTAATGTCTGCGGCTGTTTGGACTCGGGATTTCCCCTTGATACCTGAGCACGCCGACGCTGCGGCTTCAGTTCCGTGCCAGGAGCCTTGGGGCGCCAGTTAAAGATGTCATCCTTCGACTGCGGGCGCACATAGTCAAACCAATAGAAGCCCTCCAGATAACGCTTATCTGGTGGAATCTGCGACATGGGATACATGACGCCGTCAGGAGCAGGAGCCCACACATAGTCGAGTTTTCTCTCTTCGAAGAACATCTTCAACTCGCTCGTCGTCATACTGATAAGTCCTATCAGTGTACTGTCAGAGTCGTCCATGGGATAATAGGCCACAAGCACATTATCTACGGCACGGGCCTCATGGATTTCCCCCTCCTTAAAGAATGCGAACATCTCCTTCGACGATACCTGATTGAAACAGTTATCCTCTTTCAGTTTCTCAATAGAGAAAGCCTGGCTGATAACATGGGCACGATCGATGAGCGAGTCTTTCATATAGACCCTCATCTCTTCGCCCAACAACTGCTGGTTCTCGTTCCACACGATAGGATCGCGATAGAGCATCAAACAAGAGTCTTGCGAATGATATACCAGCGAGTCGCACACCAACTGAATATCAATACGGTACGCGCGAACCTTATTATACGCGTGTATAACGCGATAAACAGAATCTGTGTCGATATTATACGTGAACACCTTGAAGGTGTCGGCATGGATATACAAGGAATCGCGCTGGGAATAGTCTACAGCCATGGCACTATCTGTACACATGGAATAGCCTGACACATCGTTGTAATAGCCATAGTTACAATAAAGGCTGTTCTTGTTGACAGAATCATGATAGACCACATGGCGAAATGCCTCGCTAACGCCGCTGACACCGTCGTACCACAGGCTGTCGCCCGTCAGCATACGCCCTTCGTTGTTGAGTCTTGACCTCTGCAGCAATTCTGCCTGCTCCGTCTCAGTGTTGTAATAGCCCTGCTCGGAATAGATACGGCTATTGCCAGAAACAATGTCCGACGGCCCCACTATATGCGCCAGTTTAGAGTGTGTATTATAGATAAGGGTATCGGTAGTGAGCGTGAAATTCTTGTCCACCATCACCACTTGATCCATGAAGAATGCATCTTTCGTATCGGTATGATACTCTCCATGAATGGAGGTAAGCGTCGTGGTCTTGTCAACCAACTTGCCGCCTTCATCATAATAGCCCATATTGTCGACACGGTCGAAATAGAGGGTATCAGTATAAAGAATGCTCGAACGGTTGCGCAACACCACTTTCTTATCGGGCGTGAACACCTTTGCCTCCATTGACTTGCTGTCACCATCGTAATAGCCGAAATCGCTGGTGAGCGAAAGAGTGTCGCCCTGTACCATGCGCACATTGCCCCACGCCTCGAACGAATTTGAAGCCTCGAAAAAATTAGCACTGTCGCAATACAGGTGGGCACCATCGTGTTCAAACTCCACCTTGCCACGCAACACCTGCGCGCCATTATTGCGCCATTGGTCGAAACTCAGTTCGTCGGCATGTATCAGGTAAACGCGCTTCTTATCGTTCTCCCTTGCAGGGCGCTGAGGTCTGGAGAGCGTTGTTCCATAAACAAACAGGCAAAGCGCACACAGAAACACCATAATGATGCTTCTGCGTCCTTTGCCTGTTTTGTTAGGATTGTTCCTGTTCAAAATAAAAATGTCAATATTTCTTGTCTTCCGAGAGATAGCGGTGCTAAAGGAATCTCAGCGCACCCAGCCCTCGTATTCAAACTTACAGTCACGGTAGCCGGCACCCAAGCGCACATAGGTATTCTTTATCTTTCCTACCACCCAATCATGTATCATCTTCTCACGGCGTTTAGCCAACACCATGTCTTTCATGACCTGAAAATCTTCTGTAATGGTGGCCTTATGCCCTTCGGTGCGACTTTTCAACTTAGCGATGACGCACACCGTCTTGCCCTGATCATTAATCATGGGGAAAGCCTTGGAAATCTGTCCCACCTGTAGGGTGTCGACAACCTTTGCCACCTCGGCAGGCAGATCCTGCAACTGAAACTTGGAGGTCTGACCACGTTCCGAGCGATTGGCCATCAGGCCTTTGTTATTACGGGTATCTTTATCGTCAGAGATAAATGAAGCACCATCCTCAAATGTAAACTCACCCTTGCGGATAGCATCGGCAATGGAGTCGAGACGAACGATGGAAGCCTCAATGGCCGAGTCAGACACAACAGGTTTGCGCAGAATATGGCGTACCTTGACCTTGTCGCCACGTTTGTCAATCAACTGGATAATATGGAAACCGAACTCCGACTCTACAATCTTGGAAACCTTCTTCGGATCTGTCAGATTAAAAGCCACAGCAGCAAAAGCAGGATCAAGCATGCCACGGCCAGTATAGTCGAGTTCGCCCCCCGAACGGCGTGTGCCAGGATCTTCAGAATATAGTCTTGCCAAAGTCTGGAACGATGTCTCGCCACGGTTCACACGGTCGGTATAGTCGCGCAATTCATCTTTCACACGATTGATTTCCTCCATCGACACCTTTGGCGTTTGCGCAATGATTTGCACTTCCACCTCTGTGGGCACAAAAGGAATACTGTCTTCAGGAAGTTCCTTGAAATAGCGGCGCACTTCAGAAGGAGTCACACTGATATCCTTCACCAGATGTTCCCTCATGCGTTGAATGAGCATCTGGTCACGCAAATCGTCGTGCATAGACTGGCGAATCTGCGTGAGGCTCTGCTTTTTATATTCCTCGAGTTTCTCGCGTGATCCCGTTTGCTGTATCATATACTCGACACGCTGCTCTATATTCGACGCGATCTCCGACTCAGTCACCTCTATACTGTCGAGGGCTGCCTGATGCAGGAACAGTTTCTGAACAGCCAACTGCTCGGGAATGGCACAGTCTGGATTGCCCGACCAACGCATGCCCTCCATGGCAGCCTGTATGCGTGTCACTTCAACATCGCTTTTTAGAATAGCCTCATCGCCCACGACCCATATGACCTCATCGACCACGGTGCCAAGACTGTCTTTCTTTTCCGCACTAAGTGGCAAACAAACCATGCTCATGAAGGTGAGCAAAGCCAATACATTGTTTCTCATTCGTGATTGTTTACGGTCTTCAACACTTTCTCGTCAACGGTCACTGCATAGCGGCGACGCAGGTCGGCCACCCACTCTTTCTCCAGTTGTTCCTGATAGTCGGCCACAACGAGCCCTTTCACATCGGTATAGTCCTCGGGGCCTTTCTTCAGCACCTTACCATAGACGGCATCAATAGGATAGTCCTTCAACTTGGTGACAGTTGTGTCTTTCTTGAACACTGCACTGTCAATCAAGGCATTGTCACCTTTTTTGAAGATACCCTTCTCCACTCTGATGCGAATAACAGAGTCGGCATTGAAGGTAGTGCGCAGAGCATTTGCCCAGTCATCGAACTTCAGTTTCTTCACACAGTCGGCCACAGCCTTCACCTGCGACTGTTCTTTCACATGATAGGCCATCCCTTTGTAGCGGGGCTCGTCCCATGCATATTTCTTCTTGTGCTGTTTGAAGAATTTTTCCAGCCCGGCCTCATCCTTAGCAGCCTTGTCCCACACTAAGCGATTGCTGATTTCATAAAGCAACAAACCATCGTGATACTCCTGAATTAAATATTTCAGTTCAATATCCTTGGCTGAAAACTCTTCGGCCTTCTGTTCCATGAGTTGCTCCTTAGTGAGGGCTCCATGCGACTCCTCCACCATCTTGGTCACTTTCTGGCTGGCAATGTGTTCGCGTATATTGCGCTGTTCCATAAAGCGGATGATGTTGTCGTGATGAAACTCAAACGGCTCCAGCATCTTACGTTCTTTCATAAGAATGATATGATAGCCATAGGGCGACTGTACTATGCCCGACATCTGACCAGGTTGCAGGGCAAAGGCTGCATCTTCATATTCCTTGACAAGTTGACCACGCTGCACGAAAGGCAGCAAACCGCCTTGGGCAGCCGAGCCGGGATCCTGTGACACCTTCTTGGCCAGTTCAGCAAAATCGGCACCATCTTTCAAGGCTGCATAGATAGAGTCAACACGCACTTTGGCAGCATCCCACTCCGCTTGCGGTGCCTGTTGGTCAGCCCGAATCAGGATATGAGCCGTCTGAATCAGTCCGTCGGGGCCTATGCCTGCCACAGTCTGGTCGTAGATATTGCGTGCCTCAGCCTCAACATCAGCATCAGTCACAAGCAAGGGTTCCACCTGCTGATCACGATACTGTGCAAACTCGTCCTTAAACGACTGCAGTGTGTCATATTTGGCATCGAGGGCAGCACACACCTTCAGTTTATAGTTAATGAAGAGATCTACATACTCGTCAATGTTCTTCTTATCGATAACACCGTCGGAGTTATTTTTGTTGTAAGAGTATTCAAACTCCGAACGTGACACCGGCTGACCGTTGACGACCATAATAGTAGGGTCGTCAGCCGTCTGTGCAAAGACAGCGCCACTCATCAGCACGAATGCCGACAATATATTCAGTTTCATATTCATAGTTTAATCGTTGGGTCTTGAATAGTTTGGAGCCTCAGAAGTGATGGTGATATCGTGGGGATGACTCTCCATGACACCAGCATTGGTGATGCGGGTGAACTTGGCATCATGCAGACGCTCGATGCTGGCAGCACCACAATAGCCCATGCCAGAACGCAAGCCGCCCGTCAACTGATAGATGACCTCCTGCACCGTACCTTTGTAAGGCACACGACCGGCAATACCCTCTGGCACCAGTTTCTTCACATCCTTCGTATCGGCCTGGAAATAGCGGTCCTTCGAACCATGCTCCATGGCCTCGAGCGACCCCATGCCACGATAACTCTTAAACTTACGGCCATTATAGATAATGGTATCGCCAGGACTTTCTTCCGTACCAGCCACCAACGACCCGATCATGACACACGAGCCGCCGGCAGCCAAAGCCTTCACGATATCGCCCGAATAGCGCAGGCCGCCATCAGCGATAAGGGGCACGCCAGTACCTTGCAGTGCAGAATAGACATCATAGACAGCGCTCAACTGTGGCACGCCCACACCAGCCACCACACGGGTAGTGCAGATAGACCCCGGGCCAATGCCGACTTTCACGGCATCGGCACCATTCTCCACCAGCATACGCGCAGCCGCGCCAGTGGCAATGTTACCCACCACGATATCAATATCCTTAAAGGCGTTCTTGGCCTCGCGCAGTTTATCGATAACACCCTTGGAGTGGCCATGGGCCGTATCGATGACAATCGCGTCAGCACCAGCATTGACCAATGCCTGCATACGCTCAAGTGTGTCGAATGTCACACCCACACCGGCAGCCACGCGCAGCCGTCCTTTCTCATCCTTGCAGGCCATGGGCTTATCCTTGGCCTTGGTAATATCCTTATAGGTAATGAGGCCCACCAGATGGTTGTCCTTGTCAACCACGGGCAGTTTCTCAATCTTGTTCTCCTGCAGAATCTGTGCGGCAGCAGCCAGATCAGTCTGCTGATGCGTCGTAACAAGGTTGTCTTTCGACATCACATCGTCCACAGGACGATCCAGGCGGCGCTCGAAGCGCAAGTCACGATTGGTGACGATACCCACCAGATGGTTCTCATCGTCGACCACTGGAATACCGCCAATATGATATTCGGCCATAATGTCAAGCGCCTGTCCCACCGTAGAACCACGACGGATGGTCACGGGGTCGTATATCATGCCGTTCTCGGCACGCTTCACAATAGCCACCTCGCGAGCCTGATTCTCTATTGACATATTCTTGTGAATCACGCCGATGCCACCCTCACGTGCAATGGCAATAGCCATCTGGCTCTCAGTAACAGTGTCCATGGCAGCCGTCACAAACGGCACGTTAAGCACAATATTACGCGAGAAACGTGTTTGCAACTCCACCGTCTTCGGCAACACTTCTGAATAAGCGGGAATCAGCAGGACGTCGTCAAAAGTAAGGCCGTCCATCACAATCTTATCTGCAATAAATGATGACATAATTTGGTACCTTTAATTTTTTATTGCGTGCAAAGGTACGAAAAAGATTGAAAACCGAAGATTGAAAGTTGAAGATTTTGTCTTCGTATCCTTTTTTTTAACCAATCTTCAATTTTCAATCTTCAATTTTCAATTTATTAGTTGGCCATATCCGAAATAAACTTGATACGCACCAAACGAATCTCGTCTTCGGATATATCGTTGCCAAACTCTTCAAAAGCAGCCTCCAGGTTGTCGGTCTCCTGTTCTGAGAAGAATCCGTAGATATCCTTGATATCGTCTGGATCCATGATCTCGTCAAGGAAATAGTCAATGTTTATCTTATTGCCGCTATAAAGCACGATACCCTCCAGTTCATCGAGCAGTTCCTCAAAATCAATACCCAGTGCATTGGCAATATCGTCAAGAGCGATGCGACGGTCAATATTCTGCAGAATCTTCAGTTTGCGCATCGAGTCCTTGGCTTTGGTGCGCACACGCAGGTCAGCCTGCCGCACAATATCGTTCTCCTCGCAATAGCGCTTTATCAACTCCACGAACTCCTTGGCATATGGCTGGCGTGTCTTGCCGTCGCCCACGCCCTGTATGTTCTTCAGTTCCTCGAGCGACACGGGATAATCAGTAGCCATCTGTTCGATGGAGACATCCTGAAAGATGACATAAGGGGGGCGTTCCAACTTACGCGACCATTTCTTGCGCAGGTCGTGGAGCATGGCCGACAGCGCAGGGTCAAGGGCTGTAGTCATATTCTCCGAAGGCACAGGCTCCTCATCGTCACTGAACTCATGGTCTTGGACAACCATAAACGGATGGGGCTTCTTAATAAACTTCTTACCGGCAGCCGTCACTTTCAGCAAACCATAGTTTTCCACTTCTTTCATCATGTAGCCGGCTATGAGTGCCTGACGGATGACCGGGTTCCATATCTTCGGATCTTCGTCCTCGCCAGAACCGAACTCTTCCAGTTCCTGATGTCTGTGGGCCACAATCTCGTCGGTGTCGCGGCCCATGATGAAGTCGATGACATAGTCGCTGCGGAAGTTTTCCTTGATGGCGAGGATAGCCTTCAAGGCAATGACCAACTGTTTCTGGGCCTCAATCTTCTTGCCGGGATGCAGACAGTTGTCGCAGTTGCCACAGTTGTCTTTCTCATATTGCTCACCGAAATAATGCAGCAGCATCTTGCGCCGGCACACGGAGGTCTCTGCATAGGCGGCCGTCTCCTGCAGCAACTGGCGCCCAATATCCTGCTCAGCCACAGGCTTGCCCTCCATGAACTTATCCAGTTTCTGCAGATCCTTATAACTATAGAAGGCCAGACAGATGCCCTCGCCACCGTCGCGGCCTGCGCGTCCCGTCTCTTGATAATAGCCTTCGAGCGACTTGGGAATGTCGTAATGAATCACGAAGCGCACATCGGGCTTGTCGATGCCCATGCCAAAGGCGATGGTGGCCACGATGACATCAATACGTTCCATGAGGAAATCGTCCTGGGTCTGCGTGCGGGTGGCCGAGTCAAGCCCTGCATGATAGCACTGTGCCTTGATGTCGTTGGCCCGCAGCACCTCGGCCAGGTCTTCCACCTTCTTTCGCGACAGGCAGTAGATGATGCCGCTCTTGCCCGAATGCTGCTTGATGAAGCGCACAATGTCCTTGTCAATGTCCTTTGTTTTCTGCCTCACCTCATAATACAGGTTGGGGCGGTTGAACGAACTCTTGAACTCGTCGGCATCAACGATGCCCAGGTTCTTCTTGATGTCGGTGCGCACCTTGTCGGTAGCCGTGGCCGTCAGCGCAATGACGGGGGCACTGCCTATCTCGTTGATGATCGGGCGGATGCGCCGGTACTCCGGACGGAAGTCGTGACCCCATTCCGATATGCAGTGGGCCTCGTCGATGGCATAGAATGAAATCTTGCAGGTTTTCAAGAATTCCACGTTGTCCTCTTTGGTAAGCGACTCCGGAGCCACGTAGAGCAGTTTGGTGATGCCGTTCTTGATGTCGGCCTTCACCTGGTCGATAGCCGTTTTGTTGAGCGACGAATTCAGAAAGTGAGCCGTCCCCTCGTGCTCGCTCAGATGGCTGATGAAGTCCACCTGGTTCTTCATCAGCGCAATAAGTGGCGAGATAACGATGGCCACCCCGTCCATGAGCAACGACGGCAACTGATAGCACAGCGACTTGCCGCCGCCCGTTGGCATCAGCACAAAGGTATTTCTCCCATCGAGCACATTGCGTATGATGGCTTTCTGGTCTCCTTTGAAAGCATCAAACCCGAAATAGTGCTTCAAGGCTTCTGTCAGATTTCTCTTGTCGGTCATAGGCTTCTTTTTATTCTATTGCAGATGCGACTTGTCGAGTTGCTTCTGGGCGTAGTCTCTCGTCACCACAAACTTCTTTATTCGCTGTGAGGGCAGTTCGAACATGGCATCCATCATCACGCTCTCCACGATGGAGCGCAGTCCGCGTGCTCCCAGTTTATACTCCACCGCCTTGTCCACAATCAACTCCAGGGCATCCTTGTCAAATGTCAGTGTGATATTGTCCATGGCCAGCAGTTTGGTATACTGCTTGATGATAGAGTTCTTCGGCTCGGTGAGAATGCGTTCCAGGGCGGCCCTGTCCAGCGGGTTCAGATAGGTGAGCACAGGCAGACGGCCGATGATTTCCGGAATAAGTCCGAACGCCTTCAGATCCTGTGGCAGCACATACTTCATCAGGTCGTCCTTGTCAATCTTCCTCACGTTCTGCACCGAGTTATAACCCACGGTATGGGTGTTCATGCGCTGCGCTATCTTGCGCTCAATGCCATCGAAGGCACCACCGCAGATAAACAGGATATTGCGTGTGTCAACGGCAATATACTCCTGGTCGGGATGCTTGCGGCCACCCTTCGGCGGCACGTTCACGTTTGTGCCCTCCAGCAGTTTCAGCAGTCCCTGCTGCACACCCTCGCCGCTCACATCGCGTGTGATAGAGGGGTTGTCCTGCTTGCGTGCAATCTTGTCAATCTCGTCAATGAACACGATGCCGCGCTGCGCGGCCTCCACATTATAGTCGGCCACCTGCAGCAGGCGTGTCAGTATGCTTTCCACATCCTCTCCCACATAGCCTGCTTCAGTAAACACGGTGGCATCGACAATGGTGAAAGGCACATCGAGCAACTTGGCAATGGTCCTGGCCAGCAGGGTCTTGCCCGTGCCCGTGGAGCCCACCATGATGATGTTCGACTTCTCTATCTCCACGCCCTCCTTGGTGTCGGCAGGCTGCTGCAGACGCTTGTAGTGGTTGTAGACGGCCACGGCCAGAAAGCGTTTGGCCTCGTCCTGGCCAATGACATACTCATCAAGATAGGCTTTTATCTCAGTAGGCTTAGGCAAGTCGGTTCTTGGAGAGAAAGCGTCCTTGGCCTTCCCGCCGTCCAGCCCCGACTCCTTCACAATCTGATAAGCCTGCTTGGCGCAGTCTTCGCATATATAGCCGTTGATACCGGTAATGAGCAGTTTCACCTCGCGGTCGGTCCGCCCACAGAAATTACATGTCTTCTTCACAATTCACTTTTTCACTTTTCACTCTTACCTTTTACTTTTTCATAAGCACCTGGTCAATCATGCCATACTCCTTAGCCTCCTCGGCCGTCATCCAGTAGTTGCGGTCAGAGTCGTTCCACACTTTCTCGTAGTCGGTGTGCGAGTGGTCGGCAATGATGGTATAGAGTTCCTTCTTCAGTTTCTGAATCTCGCGAGCCTCAATCTCAATGTCGCTGGCCTGGCCCTGAACACCGCCCAGAGGCTGGTGAATCATCACACGGCTGTGGGGCAGGGCCGAGCGTTTGCCTTCCTGACCGGCCACGAGCAGCACGGCGGCCATCGAGGCAGCCATGCCTGTGCAGATGGTGGCCACATCGCACGAGATGAACTGCATGGTGTCGTAGATGCCCAGTCCGGCATAGACGCTGCCGCCAGGCGAGTTGATATAGAGGTTGATGTCCTTGCCCGGGTCGTTGGCGTCGAGATAGAGCAGTTGTGCCTGCAGCACGTTGGCCGTATAGTCGTTGACCTCAGTGCCGAGGAAGATCACGCGGTCCATCATCAACCGCGAGAAGACATCCATCTGCGTCACGTTCAACTGCCTTTCCTCCAGAATATACGGGTTCATATACTGTGCCTGAGCAGCCATCACATCGTCGAGCATCAGGCCGTTCATGCCCAGATGCTTCGTTGCATATTTTCTAAAATCGTTCATGTTTTCTTGTTGCTTTTTCGCTTATTAGATACAAAATTACAAAAAAAACTCGACTGTGCAAACAATTTAAGTTTTTTTTGCTTCGCAGAAAAAAAAGGATGCACCGCACTCGTCACTCGCCACCATCAGCAGGAGTGCGGTTAAAAGAAATTGTAGTTTTCTTGTCATAATTGTAATTTTTATATTATTTTTTCCTTGTGATACGAAAAAGTCTGGCGGTTTACGCAACCGCCAGCCAGAATTTTGCCGAACTTTTGTTTTTCGACTTTCAAATGCTTTTTGACTATCTGGACCCTAATCCTGTAAGTAGGAATTGAAACAGTCCCATAAATCGGATACCTTTATCGTCGGTATATTCTGCAATGTCGTTACCTACAATGACAATCTTTCGGAAACTGTCATCAATCTTTAGGAGTGAATTCAGTTCCTGTTGACGCTTCTCCTCGTCATCGATAGCAAATGCCGACTGTATATAATACTTGTCAGTGCCGTTGCTGGCTATGAAATCCACCTCATACTGAATGTAAGCCTGCTTGCCGTCACGCATCTCACGAACTTCTACCAATCCCACGTCAACAGTAAAGCCACTCATGCGAAGTTCGTTGTAAATCACATTCTCCATGATATGAGTCACCTCCTGCTGTCGGAAGTTGAGTTTGGCATTTCGCAGGCCTACATCGACAGCGTAGTACTTCTTGATGCTGTCATAATACTTGTTACCCTTGATGTTATACCGCTTGGCACCCTCGAAGAGAAAGGCTTCTTCCAGATAGGTGATATAGTTAGATATTGTTTCCGAATCTATCTTCATGTTCTGCACGCTCTTCAGAACATTGCTGATGCGGTTAGGGTTTGTCAGTGACCCTATCGAGGAACATAAAGCATCAGCCATAGCCGACAGGGCCTCTCTGTTCTTGACATGGTGACGCTCAACCACATCGTCCAAATAGGTCTTATTCCACAGACGTTGCAGATAGGCAACCTTTTGCTCTGGTGTACTTTGTTTTAGCAAACCTGGCATTCCACCGTATGTATAGTATTCCTTCCACAGTTCGCTGATGGGTTCTGTACGGTCAGTACAGAATTCCTTGAACGAGAAAGGACAGACTCTGATTTCATCACCCCTCCCACGGAAAATGGTCTTGATGTCTGAAGACAGGAAATGTGAGTTACTGCCTGTAATATATATATCGGTATTGTCCTTAGCATTCAGACCGTTTACCAGTTTCTCGAATCCGTCTACTTCCTGTACCTCGTCCAATATGATATAGTAATGGCTATCGGCAGACTGCATGCGGCTGTAGATGTATGACTTCAGCGTATGACGGTCCGTCAAGTCGCCAAATTCTTCTTCATCATCCGTATCCAGAGAAACAATAATGATATTTTCCTCTGGGACACCTTCACCTATAAGATAATCCTTATATATCCTGTTCAGCAGCCATGATTTACCACTGCGTCTGGGACCGGTGATAATTTTTATTTCACCGTTATCTCGCCTTGCTATCAGTTGGCGAAGATAATTTTCTCTTTGAATGTATTGTTCCATCTTATTCGGAATTTTCTGCAAAGTTACAATAAATTCCGATTATATACAAGTTCTTATTCGGAATTTTCTGCAAAATTACAATAAATTCCGATTATTCCTACGATTATCAAAGGTTTAATAAACGCAACATCCAATTCCTTCATTCGCTGTTGAAAAGATGGCATCTTATAGAGCATCTCCTCAGTCATGTTCTGCTGAGCCAGCATCACGGCCCTGACCTGATAACCTTTTCATACTACTGTACTGTGATGATTAACGGTTGTCTCTTTGCCTGCATAAAGCCTTCGATGCGCAACTGCCATTCGGCCTGCGAGCGGACATCGAACTCGCTCCAGGCTGCACCAAAGAAATAGTGGAAACGCTGGCCGCTCTGGTAATTCTTCAGGATGCCCAGGGCATGACCTTCTTGCTGTTTGATGTCGACCTCGGTGTCGGGAAAGAGTAATGCAGAATAAATCTGAAACTGATGGCGCACGGGGTCGACCGTGGGGTCGGCATAGTGCACGTAGTCCTTGCCCACGACAACGGTGGTGGCGTCGGCAGAACGGATGGCGAGACCGGCAGCGATGTCGATACCCGACGGAAAACTGCCGGGAACGGTGGTGCTATACCACACAGTGGCCTCGCAGAAGTTGGAGCCTTTGTCGAGCGACAGGATGCGGTGCTCGGTGATGCCATCGACGGTAGGGAAGTTGACTTGAACGGTGAAGCGCAGGGGACCCTTGTCGAGTATCTTGTAGGTGTCGTAGCACCATGGATAGACAATCTTGCCATCGCGAAGCATACACGGCGTGCCACAGCCCAGCGTGGGCCCGACACCATAGCAGTCGAGGGCCAGCCCGTGGTCGTGGTGGAACGACAGGCGCGGATCGTCGCGATAGAGTTTATCAAGCACCAGTTCGGTGGTGCGCTTCACCCAGACATCATGGCCGAAGCCCTTTTCGCCTCTCTTCTGCAGGGCCGGACCATAGAGACGGAAGCCGATGCGGTCGTTCTCGAAGGCGATGTCTTCCAAACGCTCGGGATACATGCGGCCACTGACCCACGAGCGTTCAAAGGCTTCGGGGCGCCCCTGCCGTGTGGTGAACGTGGCCTTGCCGTTGGGTTTGACATATACGCTCAGCAGCAAATGGCCGTCGTGGGTCCACTGTGTGGGCTGCTCAATATCAAAGACGTCGCGCACGATGAGGGGTGTGCGAGGCTTGACGCCAAGTTGCTCGGCACTGATGGCTACCAGTTCGGAGCGCTGTGCCGATGTGGGATTAGAGATGGTGATGGTCTGCTGGGCCCATGCGAGGATGGAACACAAAGACACGAAAATACAAAGAGTTCTACGTTTCATTTTTCGAACACGAATTATACGAATTACACAAATTTATTTTTTGAATATCAGTATTCTTTTCATACGCTCTTTTTTCCTTACATACGATTGCCTTTGCAAAGATACGCAAAAAACATCATTCATACCAAATGATTGCGTAAAAAAAACAAGATGTGCGTATTGATAGAAAAACATATAATGAAAAAGTACCTTTTCGGCATTATTCTCTGCACGCTGACAGCCTGCCAAGAACAAGAGCCAACCCGTTTCAATGCTGACGAAGCACTCAACTACTGCGACTCGCAAGTGAACCGCGCCCTCATCGCGCTGATGGGCAATAACGAAACATACGACTACACCATGGAGCCGCGCAACATCTTGAACAAAGAGAGCCTACGACCGGCTTTCGTTTTTTTAGGAGTTTTTATTGCGCGTAATCAATAATTATTTGTATCTTCGCAGCCTAAAACTGAAATAATGATGAAATACATTCCCCAGTCCATACCCCCTTCATGGGACTATTGCTTCAATGCTGCCTGCCCCATGTGTGACAACTGTCTGCGTTTCCAAACAGGTCTTGAGTTGCCTGACGACCGCCAGAGGGGCAATGCCATCTATCCCAATGCCCTTCGCAATGGCCGGTGCCGCTTCTTCCGTCCCGACGAAAAGATGCGGATGGCCACAGGCTTCGTCGTCCCAGACAATCGTCAAATGAATAGTCTCTTCGACGCCCTGCGGCATCAAATCGCCAAGGTGCTTGGTACTGGCGGCACCTATTACCTCTATCGCAACGGCAAACGGTGGCTGACCCCTGTCCAGCAGCAGGCTGTCGAGCAGGTTTTCCGTTCTGCCGGTTATACCGGTGAGGTCAAGTATGCCATGTACCGCGATGACTACGATTTTACATAGTAAGTTTTTGTTTCTTTACAGAATTGTCTTTTTGACTACATTAGTATTATATAAACTGTTTATAATTAGTTCATTACCAAAAGAGTTAACTTCATATTGACTTCATATTGACTTCATAAAAAACTTCATTTTAACCACACTAAAACTACATTAAAATCAATATTGCCCAACTTTCGCAAGTTCACCTCTCACCCCTCGCTCGACTTTGTCGCTTGGCTCGTCCAAGAACCCCTATCCCATCGTATCATTACAAAGCATTTGTAATACTGTTACACAGCGGATGTAACGGAACAAACAGGCTTAGATTGTCTTGCAAAACATGGCACTTTGCAGCGTTACAAGCGCCTTGTAACACGACAACAAGAACATCGTAGCGGTATCAGGCAACTCTTGCCAAATAACTGCGCTAGTTACGAAAAG
>CAMHDT010000020.1 GCA_946183985.1 uncultured Prevotella sp. | reverse complement strand
TCGACGATGTGCCTTCAAACTATCGACGATGTGCCTTCAATCACCCCCCTTTGGAGCTACCTCTCTCAGGGTTAGGAGGCACCTTGCAAACCACCGTGCTCAAGGCATAAGCCTTGTACAGCCATGCTAGTAGTATGCCCAATTGCGCAAATAGTCTCAGCCAGGTGATTGAGGTAATGGAAACGGTCGTAAACACTTGCGAATGAAGGCATGTCTTCAGGCCATGGGGCAAGAATGAGTAGCGAACCTGTGGCGCAGGCTTCAAAACGGCTACGCTCAGGTTTCCAGTATTGACCGATTGGTTCTGACTGGACATGTATTAATCGCAATCCTTGCTTTAAAGCCATGTTCTTTATCCGTTTTTCACATTCTGAGATACCGGGGGTGACTAGTACATCGCCACTTTCTGCTGCTGATATCAGTCGATGGTGCTCTGTCTCCCAAAAACTGGTCTGTTCGGTGGGTACGCCATCTGTGAGGCGATGAAAGAAAACTTGATGCTTTTCTGGCTGGCGAAGCAGAAGCAAATTACCGAAGGCGCTATAGCGCACGCCATCAATGACAATGCAGAGCGTGCGCTGAAACAGGTCGGGATATTCACGGCGCATCATGAGGCGACGGGGGTTGTCGCGAAGGTAGTGCTTCCAATTCTCCAGTTGTCCGTCGCGCATAAGGATATGGTCGTTGTAGTTGGGTTCAAAGAGGGAGGGGCGCTTCTCTGAGGCTGACGCCACAGACACGGTGACTGTTGAAGCGTTTTTCACCACCGTGGTACCCTCGTTTGTCGCCACTGTGGCCGTGGCGTGAGCCTCGGCTCCCTCCGTCAATCGCCACCAAGCACGACTGACCCCACCCTTAAAAGCCCCGATGATAATGCCGAGGTGCTTACCTTCTGGCAATGGCGCATTGATACGCACAATCATATGCAGATGGTCGGGCATGAGACATACCTGCCACACGGCAACCATCGGGTAGTAGTGGTGTATCTTCGGAATCTCATTGTTCAGCACAGCCAGTCCAAGCGGCGATGGTTTGTGGTGGGGTGCTTCGCCACCAGTCCTGGTACTTCCAACAATCTCGCCAAACACTGGCAGCCTGCCTGCAACCACTATAGTCACCTCGTAGGTCCCTGGTATCGCATAGTCGTGCCCAAACATGCGACGTGTCTGACAACCTTCCTTCATCGCTCTGTTTTAATACTGCGCCTCTGAATCCTAGTTTCACCATGATAGGACTGACGCCTGACAAGGCGTACAGAATTACTCGGCCTGCATCTTCACCTGCACGGGCTTCATGCCTGGTGTGGTGGCATCGAGGATGACGCGACCAGGGATGCGCTGTGAGCGGAGGATGACGGTACAGGTGCCGTTGTAGAGCAAGCGCTTGTTGCCCACGGTGAGTTCGTTGGAATTGATGTCGCCATTGATGACACCCACAATGTCGGCAGGACCGCTGACGGTGAATGTGACCTCACCCTGTGCCATCGGCACGGTACGTCCTTTCTTGTCGACAGCCGTGATGCGCACGTGCTGCAAGTCCATGCCGTCGGCCTTCCATTGCTGGTTGTCGCCCTGGGCCATGAGTCTTACTGCCTCGCCTGTGGTCTCTATGGTATGGCGGGCCACCTCGCGTCCGTTGGTGCGTGCAATGGCTACGAGGGTGCCAGGCTGATAGACGATGTCGTTCCAGCGTATCTGGTTGCGCATCTTGGCATCAGCCAGGTTGTTTTGTTTCTTGCCAAGGCTTCGGCCGTTGAGCAGGAGTTCCACCTCTTCGGCATTGGTGTAAGTGACGAGCGACAGTTTCTGCCCTTCCACACGGTTCCAATGGTCGCTCATACCGTCGTTGCCAGTCTGCACGCCGTTCCACATCTGGTCGCCTTTCTTGTCGATGACAGCGATATGCACCACGGGCTCATCAGGACAGAAGAAACTCTTCATGTAATAGGCCTTGGGCTTGGGGTTGAGGGCTATGTCGAACACGCCCTGACTCCATCCCTTGGCAGGCCATCCCTGACTCTCGCCCAGATAGTCGATGGCGCCCCAGTAGGCCAGTCCTATCACTTTTTCGCGGTCCATCTCAAAGAAGTTCTGTCCCATGGCAGCCACGCTGGCCTCGCTCTGGTAGAACTTCATCCATGGGAAGCGCTTCCCGTCGCCAGGGAAATACATATACCTATAATTATATGACTGCACATCGGTAATCATGGCTAAGTCGCAGGGCAGCGAGTCGGTCTGCCAGTTGCGATAGCGCGGATGCATGGCTACGGTGACCAGACGGGTGGAGTCATAGCGGCTCACCAAGGGGCGCATGAGGCGATACATGGTGACGCCCCAGTCGTTATAGGGCTGATTGGGGTCTTGCTGCAGTTCGTTACCCAGACTCCACATGATGACCGATGGTGAGTTGCGGTCGCGCTTCACCCATTCTGGAATGTCGTGCTGCCACAGGGCTTCGAAGGCCACGCGTCCGCCCGTGTGCTGTCGCGTCCACTTATCGTAGAGTTCGTCGACGACAAGGATGCCGTACTTGTCACAGAGTTCGATAAATTCACGACTGTAGGGGTTGTGTGAGGTACGGATATGATTGATGCCGTATTGCTTCATCAGCAGGATGCGCTTCTCGATGGCTCGCGGATAGGCAGCGGCACCCAGGGCGCCCAATGTATGGTGATTGGCATAGCCCTGCAACAGCACCTTTTTACCATTGAGCAGCAAGCCCTGATGAGGCAGAATCTCTACGGTGCGGAAGCCAAAACGCTCGCTGTATTGGTCTACGGCCTCTCCCTTCTCATTATAAAGCACAACGCTGGCGGTATAGAGACTAGGATGTTCCGTATCCCAGACCTGCACATCGGGTATCTCTACCTCAACAAGTTGCTGCTCCACGATGCGTGTAGGCGTGCTGCGACGCATCTCTGTCCTCTCCTCGTAAACGGTATTGCCCTGCGGGTCTTTGATGGTCAGCAGCACAGGCATTTTCTTATCGCGGCCACGGGTATTGACCTCGGCCTTGATGGTCACGAACCTGTTGTCGCGGGTGGTTATCTGCAAGGGGTAGCGTTCGAAATACAGGTCGCGGTTGGTGGCTATGAGGCGCACATCGCGAAAGAGTCCGCCACCAGTATACCATCGAGAGTTGCCAGGCTCTCGTGTGTCGGCCATCACGGCAATAATATTGTCCTGTCCGAACTTCAACTCGCCTGTCACATCAATCTGGAAGCCCACATAGCCATAGTCGGTGCCCCCCACTCTCTTTCCGTTCACATAGACATCGCCCACATACATGATGCCGCCGAAGTCGAGCAACAGACGGCGTCCGCGTAGCGAGTCGTCAGGTGTGAGGTGCAGACGATACCATGCCTTGCCCATCTCCTTGAAGCCACGACTGCTCAGTCGGCTCTTGATATTAGCGGCAGCATCGGTATTGTCGGCCTTCTCGTCGGCAGCAGGAGCCACCCACGGCTGTTCAATCTGGAAGTCGTGAGGCAAGCAGACCTCACGCCACTGGCTGTCGTCCAACTCCGTTGCGGCTCCATTTTCCATATCGCCAGCATGGAAACGCCAGCCAAAATTGAGTGTCTCAACGGTGCGCTGTGCAAAAGCGGCAACGTTCATGGCCATCAGGGCCGAAAGGAACAGTAGTCGATAGGTTTTCATGTATTAATAGAGCGTGATGTTAACATTCTTCTTGGTGATGTTCTTGCTGTGCTGGAAGGTTGCATCGTGCTTGGCGGTAATATAGATGTTCTCCAAGTTGATGCCGTCGATAGGCATCTCTGGCAGTCCGTTGAACTCCATGGCGAAGCCTGCGTGATGGCAAATAACATTGCGGATGTCGATGTTACGGAAGATGGGCGTCTCCTCTGTGACAGGAGCCATGGGCGTTGCCGTTTGCTGACCGCCCTCGGCCAGCACTTCAGCCACCGACTTTCCGCCATAATACATATTGAACGTGAGGGCATAGGTTTCGATATCAGACATGGAGATGCCATCGATATAGATATTCTCCACGATGCCGCCGCGTCCGCGGGTTGACTTAAAACGCAGTCCCACATCTGTGCCCACGAACTGGCAGTTCTTCACCGAGATATTCTTCACGCCGCCACTCATCTCCGAACCAACCACGAAGCCGCCGTGACCGGCAAAAACGGTGCAGCCGTCTACCACCACGTTCTCACAGGGGATGCCTCGGTCGCGACCATCCTTGTCCTTGCCGCTCTTGATGCAAATGCCATCGTCGCCGGCATCGAAACGCGAGTTGATGATGAGCGCGTTTTTACACGACTCCAAGTCGAGGGCATCGCCATTCTGGGCGTAGGCAGGATTGCGCACCAGCACCTGGTCGATGATGATGTTCTCACACATCAGCGGATGCAGGTTCCATGCAGGAGAGTTTTGGAAAATAACACCCTGCAACAACACATTCTTACACTCCACGAGACTTATCATGACAGGACGCAAGAAACGCTTCACGGCGTTCCATTCCTCCTCGGTCTGCGCATTGGGAATATTCATATTGGCTCCCTGCTCACCCTTGGCATATCCTTCCGACGGCACCCAGTAGCCCTTCTTCATCTCCACGCTACCAGGTTGGTCGAGCAGGCTCTTCCAATGGCTCTCTGTGACCTTGGATTTTTTCACAGGACGCCAATATTGCCCGTTTCCGTCGATGACACCCTCGCCCGTAATACTGATGTTCACGGCACCGCGGGCACTAACGGGCGACTGGCAGCGGCGGGTGTTAAGACCTTCAAACGAGGTGTCGATGAGCGGATAAAGACTCTCGTCGGCAGCAAACAGCACCACAGCACCTTTCTCCAAATGAAGGTCAATATTGCTTTTCAGCACGATAGGGCCTGTAAGCCATACGCCACGAGGCACTACCAGATGCCCGCCGCCTTTCTGCGCTAAAGCATCCACAGCCTTGGCAAAAGCCTCCGTGCACAGCGTGCTGCCAGTGGCATCAGCGCCAAAATCGCTCAGCACCACCTGTGTCTTTGGTATGGCTGGTGCGCTGACCGCCTGCATGCTGAAGGGCAAATTGTTTGTGTACTTCTTGTAGGGATTCCCAGCCAATGCACCAAGGCATACAGCCAGCAACATTGAAAGCATGATCTTTCTCATATTCATTTTAGGGTTTTGTTAGTTTCTAATTAGTTTGGTAATAATGTGCAAAGGTAAAATAAAAATCTGACATACGCGAATGTTCTGACAGAAAAATTCAGAAAAAATATTGAAAGAGGTGAGGGGTCAGGGGTGAGAGGTGAGCAAAATGCCCAGCGACAGCATGAGCCCATAGATAAAGATATTTCGGGCCGTCTCACCCAGACAGCGATTCAACGCCTTCCCCTTCCAAATGCGCCTCATTTTCAAGAAGGTAAGCATGTGGAACACAAGATATACAAACGGGAGCCCGAAAGCCCACCAACGGCCATTCAATGCAAATACGACGCCCGACAGGCAGGCCACGACGCCCACTCCGACATAAGCCACCATTGTGGCCCGCTCACCTATGCGCACCACCAGTGTGTTCTTGCCTGCTGCACGGTCTGTGTCGCGATCACGGAAATTATTGACCAGCAACAGAGCATCAATAACCAAGCCACAAGCCAGCGACGCCACCAGCACCTCGAGGCTGACCGTATGTAATTGTACATAATAGGTAGCACACACGGGTACCAGTCCGAAGAACACCAATACCAGCACATCGCCCAGGCCCATATATGACAGGTGAGTGGTATAGAGAAAGCAAAACACCACACACAGAAGACCGACGAGGATCATTTCAAGTCCGCCCTGCCAAGCCAGCGGCAGTCCAATGACACATGCCAGACTGGTAACAATAGCGATGGCGTGCTTCATGCGATCAATGCTCACCCACCCTTGTGCACAAGCCCGCTCTGGACCGAGACGCGTCTCACGGTCGTCTGTGCCCTTGGCATAGTCTATGAAATCATTGATGAGGTTGGCATCAATCTGCATGACAAAGGCAAACAGCAGGCACAACACGGCTGCCCACCAGCAAAAGGGCTGACCTTCATACGTTTTTGCATCACACCAAGCCAACGACAATCCTATCATCACCGGCACAGCAGCACCTGTCAGCGTCTTGGGACGCGCAGCCAGCACCCATGCCTTCAATGAGTCTTTCTTTACTTCCATTCTCTTTTTTTTCTTGAAACGCTTGCAAAAGTAAATAAAATCTTGTACATTTGCAAACCTAAAACCTAAAAATATGCTCAACCGTACCGCAAGCCTTGACTTAGTTGAATTCATAGAGACACAGATTCTGCCACAATATGCCAATTTCGACAGGGCTCACAACATGGAACATGTGACACGCGTCATACGTCGCTCACTCGATCTGGCACAGCGAACGGGTGCCGACATCAACATGGTCTATGCCATTGCAGCCTATCACGACCTAGGCATGTCGGGGCCAAGAGCCATACACCACATTACCGGCGGAAAGATTCTGGCTGGCGATGCCAGGCTGAAACGCTGGTTCACGGTGGAACAAATCGGCATCATGAAAGAAGCGGTGGAAGACCATCGGGCATCGGCATCAAGGGCTCCGCGCAGTCTTTATGGCAAGATTGTGGCCGAGGCCGACCGTGACATTGTGCCCGATGTTGTGTTCCTGCGCACCGTACAATACGGCCTGGCCAACTATCCGGAACTGGACAAGGAGCAGCAGTGGCTACGGTTCAAGGAGCACATGAGCCAGAAATATTCAGAACACGGCTATATACGCCTGTGGATTCCTGGCTCGCCCAACGAAGAGAAACTGAAGGAACTGCGCAGTATTATTGCAGATGTCCGTTTGTTGCGTCAGCAGTTTGACAAGCATTTCGATGCCGAGACCGCCAAGAAGACCTAAACTGCCAATGCTAAGGATGCATGATGAAATAATAGTAGCCTGCTGACAATGCCACCAGCATCATGAGGAAGACCATGGTCTTCAGCAGGCAGCCCGCCACTTTCTTAACAGCATAGACGGCTACGGCTACTATCAGCAGCGCAATGACATAAAACAGCCAGTTGTCCATTACTTGAATAATTGTCGGAAGGCAATGGGGACTGGCGTTTCAAACTCCATAGGCTCGCCCGTGACAGGATGCGTGAAGCACAGCAGCCAGGCATGGAGGCATAGACGGTGGATGGGATCGTCGCCGTTGCCATATTTCGTGTCGCCGCAAACAGGATGGCCCATATCGGCAGAATGAACGCGAATCTGGTTCTTGCGGCCTGTCTCCAACTTATACTCCACTAAAGAATGCTCTGTGGTGCGGTCAAGGACATGAAAATGGGTGATGGCCAGTTTACCACCATTATCCACAGGCGACGAATAGGTGACATAGGCCTTGTTGTCCTTCAGCCAGTTCTGAATGGTACCTTCGTCCTGCTCCATCTCGCCGCTGACCACAGCCACATAGCGGCGGTCATAGACAATCTGATGCCAGTTGTGTTCCAGGATCTGCTCCGTCTCCATATCCTTGGCATAGACCATCAGCCCGCTGGTGTCACGGTCAAGTCGATGCACCACATGGGCGGTACACTTCTGGCGGCTCTTCTTGAAATAGTCGTCAAGCACACTCTTCACATTGAGCGATGAATGTCCTGCTGCCATCGACAGGATGCCGATGTTTTTCTCTACTACAATAAGCCAGCGGTCTTCATACACAATCTTCACATAGCGACTCTTGAAGGCTGCCTGATTGCGTTTCGTCTTGCTCACCGCCACTTTCATGCCCCGCTCAAGCGGGAAATCAAACTGACTGACTGTTTTGCCATCAACCTTGATACCGCGCCCCTGCAGGGTAGCCTTGATTTTATTACGGCTTTGGGGTACATTGGCCAATAGCCATTCAAGCAACGGCATCGGCTCATTCACCGTAAAGTGGTCATACTCTCCCTCACGATTATATCCTGCATTCATTCTCATTGTTCACAAACAGTATAAATATAGTTTTTCTCCAATCGCTCCACAGTATTGAAAATGCCTTGAGGAACACCAACCAACACATCTTTCATCCGATCGTTAATGCCCTCACCTGTCATTTTCAAATAACTCTCCTTCATGGTCCATAGACGCACGAACGCGGCCTCACGGTCGTCGGCCCGACTAATTTGTTCCAATTCGTCAACATTCATGGCATAGCGAGCCACACTATCACGATAACGGCCCAGACTCTCTACATCAATGCCCACAGGCCGGCGGCTCAGCACACAGACGGCCGCCTCCTTGCAATGGCTCAGGCTGAAATACAGTTCGGGATGGCCAAGGATAAAGGGTTTCCCATGCTCTTCGTAACCGAACACAGGATTCTCGCTGATGCCCTCCTGCTCATGCAGAGCCTGCTTCAGCAGCAGATAGGCAGCCAATGACAGCCTCTGCCCCATTTCATGCTTAAAGCGCAACGCCTGTTCGCGCCGTTGGACACTCACAGACAATAATGCATTTTGCAAATCAAGCAGATTGATATGATCATTGACATAAACCTTCATTCGCGCTGCAAAATTAATCAATTATATTGGAAAATAGGCGGAGCAGTAGCATTTTTTTTACTTTTCACTCTTCGCTCTTCACTTTTTTTTGTACCTTTGCACCCAAATTAAATAAATAGGTATAATAACAAGATGATAACCGTAACAAATCTGGCAATTCAATTTGGTAAAAAGGTTCTATACAAGGATGTAAACCTTAAATTCACAAGTGGCAATATCTATGGCATCATTGGTGCCAACGGTGCAGGAAAGTCAACGCTGCTGAGGGCTATCAGCGGCGAACTGGAACCAAACAAGGGCACTATAGAGATGCTGCCAGGCGAACGTATGAGCGTTTTGGAGCAAGACCACTTCAAGTATGACGGCTACTCGGTAATGGACACCGTGCTCATGGGTCACCAGCCCCTATGGAAGAACATGAAGGAGCGCGAGGCTCTGTACGCAAAAGAAGAGATGACCGAGGACGACGGCGTGAAAGCCGCAGAACTGGAGATGGCCTTTGCCGAGATGAACGGCTGGGAAGCCGAAAGCGAAGCCGCACAACTGCTGCAAAACCTAGGCATCAAAGAAGAGGTGCACTATTCACAGATGGCAGATATCAGCAACAACGAGAAGGTGCGCGTCATGCTGGCCAAGGCCTTATTCGGGCATCCCGACAACCTGTTGCTCGACGAACCTACCAACGACCTCGACCTTGACACGGTGCAATGGCTGGAAGAATATCTGAGCAGTCTGGAACAATGCGTGCTCGTTGTGTCACACGACCGTCATTTTCTCGATGCCGTTTCCACACAGACCGTTGACATCGACTTCGGCAAGGTGACCCTTTTCTCTGGCAACTATTCGTTCTGGTATGAATCATCGCAACTGGCCCTTCGTCAGGCACAGAACCAGAAACTCAAAGCCGAAGAGAAGCGCAAACAACTAGAAGAATTCATTCGCCGCTTCTCGGCAAACGTTGCCAAATCAAAGCAAACGACTTCTCGAAAGAAAATGCTTGAAAAACTTAATGTTGAGGAGATTACACCATCAACGCGCAAGTATCCCGGCATCATCTTCCAGATGGAGCGTGAGCCCGGAACACAGATCCTTGAGGTAGAAGGTCTGAAGGCTGTTGATGCTGACGGAACCGTGCTGTTTGACAATGTGAACTTCACGATTGAGAAAGGACAGAAAACGGTGTTTCTTTCTCACAACCCCAAGGCGATGACTGCACTCTTCGAGATTATCAACGGCAACCGCGAGCCTGATGCCGGTACCTACAAATGGGGCGTCACCATCACTACGGCATACCTGCCCCTTGACAATACCGAGTTTTTCCAAAGCGAACTGAATCTGGTGGACTGGCTTTCGCAGTTTGGGAAGGGAAATGAAGTGATGATGAAATCATTCCTCGGCCGCATGCTATTCAAGGAAGAGGATGTACTGAAGAAGGTCAACGTGCTCTCCGGTGGTGAAAAGATGCGCTGCATGATAGCCCGAATGCAACTGAAGAACGCTAACTGCCTCATTCTCGACACGCCCACCAACCACCTAGATCTGGAAAGCATCCAGGCCTTCAACAACAATCTGGTACAGTTTAAGGGCAACATCATCTTTGCCTCGCACGATCACGAGTTCATTCAAACCGTGGCCGACCGCATTATCGAACTCACCCCACGCGGCACGATTGACAAATTGATGCAGTACGACGACTATATCTATGATGAGCAGATAAAGGAGCAAAAAGCACGAATGTATGCATAGGCGATGCTCTTGGCACACTTTTTGCTTGTGATGATTTAGTAAAACCTTATGATTATGGAAGAAAAGAACATCAATACAGAAGAAGAAGTAAAGACTGACGATGTGACAGTTGACGAAACGACTGACGAAGTGGCAGAAGAAACTGCCACATCTGCCGATGATGTAGAGGTGGCTGAAGATGTTGAGCCGGAGGATGACGCCATGCAGCAGATTGCCGACTTGAAAGACAAGTACCTGCGCCAGGTGGCAGAATTCGACAATTATCGCAAACGCACCCTCAAAGAACGTGCTGAACTGATTCTGAACGGAGGCGAGAAAACCATCACAGCCCTGCTCCCTGTCATCGACGACATGGAGCGCGCCATCGTCAATGGCGAGAAAACCGACGACCCTCAGATACTGCGTGAGGGAATGCAACTCATCTACCAGAAACTGATGAAGGTGCTTGAGGCACAAGGCGTCAGCAAGATTGAGACGACTGACGCAGACTTCGACACCAACCTGCATGAAGCCGTAGCATTGGTGCCAGGCATGGGCGACGACAAGAAAGGAAAGGTTATTGACTGCATGGCCACTGGCTATAAACTTAACGATAAAGTTATCCGCTACGCAAAGGTAGCAGTAGGACAATAGAATGGCACAGAAAAGAGACTACTATGAGGTGCTGGGCGTCAGCAAGACGGCTACGGAAGATGAAATAAAGAAGGCATATCGGCAGATTGCCATCAAATATCACCCTGACAGGAATCCCGGCGACAAACAGGCAGAAGAGAAATTCAAGGAAGCAGCCGAAGCCTACAACGTGCTTCACGACCCGCAGAAACGCCAGCAATACGACCAGTTTGGCTTTGCAGGTCCTATGGGTGGCGGTGGCTTTGACGGTTTCGGTGGTGCTTCGATGAACATGGACGATATTTTCTCCATGTTCGGCGACATATTCGGAGGCCGGGGATTCGGTGGTTTCAGCGGCAGGGCCGGGCGCCCACAACAGCACCGCGGAAGCGACCTGCGCTTGAAAGTACGCCTCTCCCTGCAGGAAGTCAATCAGGGTGTAGTAAAAAAGTTCAAGGTGAGGAAAGACATCACCTGCCAACACTGTCACGGCACTGGCGCAGAAGCAGGCACAGGAAGCGAGACCTGCCCCACATGCCACGGTTCTGGCGTCATTACCCACACCACACAGAGCATCTTCGGAATGATGCAGACACAAGGTGTTTGTCCCACCTGTCACGGAGAAGGCCATGTCATTAAGAACAAATGCCATGAATGTGGCGGCACGGGCGTTGTGAAAGGCGAAGAAGTGGTAGAGATAAAGATTCCCGCTGGCGTAGCCGAGGGTATGGTCGTCAATGTTCCAGGCAAAGGAAATGCCGGTCATCGCGGTGGCATCAACGGCGACATACAAGTGTTTATAGAAGAAGAGGACAACGATACCTTTGTGCGCGACGGCAACGACTTGATATACAACCTGCTGCTTGACTTCCCCACCGCAGCATTGGGTGGCGAGGTTGACATTCCCACCATTGAAGGGACGACACTTAAAGTGAAGATAGAGAATGGCACGCAGCCTGGAAAGACATTGCGCCTGCGCGGAAAAGGCCTTCCTGCCGTTCAAGGCTACGGTTCTGGGAAGGGCGACTTGGTAGTTAATATCAGCGTCTATATTCCCAAGGCCCTGTCGAAAGAGGAGAAGAAAGTCATAGAGACATTCAAAGACAGCGACAACTTCAAAGGCGACCGCCAGACAAAGGAAAGCATCTTCCAGCGTTTCAAGAACTATTTCAGTTAACATCCGGCAATAAAGGCAATGAACTACAAAGAGACTTGCGACTACCTGTTCAACAAGACGACCAACTTTGAAAGCCAGGGAACATCAGGCTACAAGGAAGGACTTGAGAGCATGAAGGCCCTTGACGAGCATTACGGGCATCCTCATGAGAATTTCAGGTCTATACACATAGCAGGCACCAACGGCAAAGGCTCTGTCAGCCACATGCTGGCTGCACAGTTGCAGGTATGCGGCTACAAGGTGGGGCTCTACACTTCACCACATCTCTTAGACTTTAGCGAGCGCATTCGTGTCAACGGCGCTCCCATACCAGAACAGTATGTCATCGACTTTGTAGAACAAGGGAAAGAATTTTTTGAAAAAGTCAACCCCTCGTTTTTTGAAATCGCAACCGCCATGGCATTCAAGTATTTCAGCGACTCGAATGTAGACATTGCCATCGTAGAGGTAGGACTTGGCGGAAGACTCGACAGCACCAATATCATTACTCCCGCCCTGTCAATCATCACAAACATCTCGCTGGACCACACCAAATTGCTGGGTAGCACGCTTGAGCAGATTGCAATGGAAAAAGGCGGCATCATCAAACGCGGCGTCCCCGTGGTCATTGGTGAGACGACTCCCGAAACAAAAGCAGTTTTTGATGCACTGGCCCAAGAACAAAAGGCCCCCATCGTTTATGCTGAAGAAGAGCAGGAGATTATCTCGGTTGAGCAAACGCCTGACGGCTATATGCATTACAAGGCCAAACATCTGAGCGACTTTGAGTGTGAACTGCTGGGAGAGTTCCAGCCGAAGAATGTTCGTACTGTTGTAGCAGCCCTTCATAAACTTGTTGATTTAGGCTACCTTTGTGAATGTCTTGAAGAAACCAATAGGAAGAAGATACAGACTGAGATGGACCGTGCCTTTAAGAACGTGACAAAGATGACTGGACTGATGGCCAGATGGCAGACCATCAGGGAGAATCCGAGAGTGATTTGCGACACGGGTCATAACGTTGGCGCATGGAAATATCTGAGCAAGCAACTGGAAAGCCTGAAGTGTCAGCAGTTGCGCATGGTGTTTGGCATGGTCGAGGACAAAGATATATATGGTGTCATGGAACTGCTTCCAAAGAATGCCACCTATTTTTATACTAAAGGCTCTACGAAAAGAGCTTTCCCAGAAACATCGCTGCAGATATTCGGAGAGCAGTTTGGACTAAAGGGAACCTGCTACCCTACCGTCATAGAAGCCTATCAGGCAGCCCTGCAAGGAGCCACCTCGGAAGATGTCATCTTCGTCGGAGGAAGTACCTATGTCGTAGCAGACTTCTTGAAATCGCGCATTTAGTTGTTTTTAACACCAATTTTTTACCGATTTGTTTGCACAAGTCGGTATTTTTTTGTTATTTTGCAACAAGATTGATTAAGATACACTAAGTAACTAAAAACATATCTTATGGCAAACACAACAGAAAATGCGAATCTCTGTGGTCTGAAACGTGAAGATTTCCAGACCACTATCAACGGAAAAAAGACCGATCTTTACATTCTGCGCAACCGTAAAGGTTACGAAGTAGCCATCTCTAACTATGGCGGTGCCATCTGCGCCATCATGGTTCCAGACAAAGACGGCAACGTTGGCAATGTCATCCAGGGACACGCTAATATCAAACAACTCATGAGTGGCAACGAGCCTTACCTGTCTACGCTCATTGGCCGTTGGGGCAACCGTATCTGCAAAGGCATGTTCACACTGAACGGCAAGGAGTATCAGGTAGCCATCAACAATGGCCCCAACCACCTGCACGGCGGTCTGAAAGGCTTCAATGCCAAAGTATGGGATGCCCGTCAGATGGGCCCGCGCTCTCTGGCCCTGCATCGCATCTCTTCATACGGTGAGGAAGGCTATACAGGCGAACTTGACGTGACCGTTGAGTTTACTTTCACCGACCAGAACGAACTCATTCTGGAGTATCTGGCAACAACCAACAAGAAGACCATCGTGAACTTGACACATCATGCCTTCTTCTCACTGGCTGGCACTGCCGACCCGACACCCACCATCGACGATTTGATTTGCGAAATCAACGCCGATTTCTATCTGCCTACTGACGACACCGCCATTCCAACCGGCGAGATTCTGAAAGTGGAAGGCACACCGTTCGATTTCCGCCAGCCCAAGGCTATCGGCAAGGAGATTGATGCTGACAACGAGCAGATCAAGTTTGGTAATGGCTATGACCACAACTATGTGTTGAATAAGAAAGAAGAGGGAGAACTGAGTTTTGCCGCCAAACTGACAGACCCCAAGAGTGGTCGCACACTGGAGTGCTACACCACCGAACCGGGTATGCAATTGTATACCGGCAACTATCTGGAAGGCTATAAAGGCGCTAACGGTGCCACCTTCCCACGCCGTTCAGCCGTATGTCTGGAGACACAGCACTTCCCTGACACGCCCAACCGCCCATACTTCCCCTCAGTTGTTCTGAACCCAGGTCAGCGCTACAAGCAGAAGACCATCTATAAGTTCGGGGTTGAGAAGTAGTAGGTTTGGGATGTATCATCTTTACAAACAGATTACAACAAATCATCTATCCATGGGGGCGTTTAACCGCGCCCCCATTTTCCAAAATCAAGGACTAACAATAAAACTATGACAGAGACAAAGAATAATGGCAGACTTATTGCCATCATCACGATGTGCTTCATCTTCGCGATGATTTCATTCGTAACAAACATGGGGGCCCCCTTCGGCAACATCTGGGGCTATGAATATCCCTTCGCCAAGGCATGGGGCAACCTCATGAACTTTGCCGCATACCTCTTCATGGGTATTCCAGCCGGCAAGATGCTGATTAAATACGGTTATAAGAAAACAGCCCTTAGTGCTCTTATCGTGGGCATTGTGGGTCTTGTCTTCCAATATCTGTCCAGCATCTTCGGCGATGACATCAAGGTTTTCAACTATGCCAATGTTGATGTCTGTCTGAACCTGCTGATTTATCTGCTTGGTGCTTTCATTTGCGGTTTCTGCGTATGTATGCTCAACACCGTGGTCAACCCCATGCTGAACCTGCTGGGTGGCGGCGGCAACAAAGGTAACCAACTCATTCAGATTGGCGGTACGCTGAACTCATTCACTGGCACCATGACCCCGCTGCTGGCTGGTATTCTGGTGGGTGAGGTGACTAAGCACACTGAGATGGGCGATGTTTCTCCCCTGCTGTTCATCGGCATTGCCGTGTTTGCAATCTCATTCCTCATCATCAGCCGTGTCAGCATTCCCGAGCCTACGCTTGGAAAGGTGCAGCCCAAATACGAGCGCAGTCCGTTGGTTTTCCGCCATTGCCTGCTGGGCGTCATTGCCATTTTCTTCTATGTAGGTATTGAGATTGGTATTCCCATGGAGTTGAACTTCTACGTTACGAAGTTCACAGGCGGCATTGCTGCTCTCGGCGGTACCTTTGCAGCCATCTATTGGTTGTTCATGATGATAGGACGCGCAGGTTCGAGTGCTCTGTCGGGCAAGATTTCCACCCGCATACAACTTATGACTGTATCATCAGTAGCCATCATCCTGCTGTTGCTGGCCATCTTTATCCCGAAGACGAACACAGTCACCGTTCCCAACTTCCTCTACGACCCAGTAGAAAAGACAACCGACCTGCTGTCTAACGAGAATGTGGCTGTGCCAGAAGCAACCATCGCCCAGTTTATTGAGAGCAAAGACTCGACATTGCTTGAGCCTTACAAGACACAGATCTATGAAGAGTTCGAGAAGACCCCTTCTGACTTGGTCAACGGTGTTAACACGCCTGTGGTGCCCATCAGTGCCTTTATCATCTTCTTCTGCGGTCTGTGCACCTCTATCATGTGGGGAGGCATTTTCAACCTTTCTGTTGAGGGTCTTGGCAAGTACACCGAGGCTGCCAGCGGCATCTTCATGACGATGGTAGTAGGCGGTGGCATTATGCCGCTCATACAGGAGGCTATCGCCAGTGGCGGCGGCACCATCGACAGCATTATCAACAGTTACTGGCTGGTCATTGGCATGCTTGCCTACATCCTGTTCTATGCGGTTATCGGCTGCAAGAACGTGAACAAGGACATCAAAATAGATTAATCTTTTATATAAACCATAAAAACTTTAAGTATTATGATTGATATTGAATTTGTAAGAAGCCGCTTCATCAAGCACTTTGACGGTAAAACAGGAAATGTCTACACATCGCCTGGACGTATTAATCTGATTGGTGAGCACACCGACTATAATGGTGGATTCGTATTCCCCGGTGCCGTTGACAAAGGCATCACAGCAGAAATGCGTATCAACGGTACGGAAGACACAGTCATGGCATACGCCATTGACTTGAAAGACCGCGTAGACTTCAAACTGAATGACCCTGCAGGACCTAAGGCTTCATGGGCCCGTTACATCTATGGTATTGCCAAGGAGATGCAGAAACTGGGCGTTCCCGTGAAAGGCTTCAACATTGCCTTTGCCGGCGATGTGCCTCTTGGCGCCGGCATGTCTTCTTCTGCCGCCATGGAGAGTTGCTTTGCCTGTGGTCTGAACGACCTCTTTGGCGACAACAAGGTGTCGCAGTGGGACATGGTTCTTGCTGGCCAGGCCACGGAGCATAACTACTGCGGTGTGAAATGTGGTATCATGGACCAGTTCGCCTCTGTCTTCGGCAAGGCTGGCTGTCTGATGCGTCTTGACTGCCGCAGCCGCGAGTTTGAATACTTCCCCTTCAAGCCCGATGGCTATCGTCTGGTACTGCTTGACTCTGTTGTGAAACACCAGTTGGCTGGCTCGCCCTATAACGACCGCCGCAATTCCTGCGAGAACGTAGTGAAGCACATTCAGGCCAAGCACCCCGAGGGCAAGTTTGAGACCCTGCGTGACTGCACATGGGAGCAACTTGACGAAGTGCGTGCCGAAGTTGGTGAAGAGGACTACAAGCGTGCCAAGTTCGTTCTCGGTGAGAAAGACCGCGTGCTGGCTGTATGCGATGCCCTGAACGAAGGCGACTACGAGAAGGTTGGTGAACTGATGTATCAAACTCACGAAGGTCTGTCAAAGGACTACGAAGTTAGTTGCGAAGAACTTGACTTTCTGAACGACATTGCCAAGGCCAACGAAGTGACAGGCTCGCGCATCATGGGCGGCGGCTTCGGCGGTTGCACCATTAACCTCGTCCGCAACGACTTGTATAAGAAGTTCATTGCCGACGCCAAGGAGAAATTCAATGCCAAATATGGCCACGAGCCCAAGGTATATGATGTAGTCATCAGCGATGGCTCACGCCGGCTCTGCTAACCATACATCTTGAGAGTTGAGGTTTGGGACTTGGGATTTCATCACCCATGTTTCAAACCTCAAGTCTTTAAATCCTAAACCCCAAATCAATCATGTTTCAGATTGACCGCTCATACATAGACCACATATCGCTGGAAACGCTGCAAGGCAAGATATGGGACATCCGCACAGACTATAAGGATGACCCCACCCTGCCCCAGATTCAGCACTACCGCATAGAGAGCGAAGAGTATTTTGAGAAGTATCTGGAAGAGCGCCAGCACTTTGAAGACTTCAAGGAGTCATGGCGTAAGCGCCGCCTGTTCATTTTGGGCATAGCCTTCGCTATTCCCGTTGCCCTTTTCAGTCTGATGTTCAAGCAGTTGAGCATTGCAACCTATGGCTATGCTGCAGGTTTATTGCTCTGCTTGCTCATCTATATCATCTACTGGGGCATCAAGGTGATGCGTGAAAAAAAGTTTCGCAACAATCCCTGCGAAACCTTCATTCAAGACCTTCTGTCCTGGGAGCAGTCACGCTCCAACCAGTAATCATTTTGTAAGTGCCATACTTAGACGTCGAAAGTGCCATACTTTCGGTTGATAAGTGCCATACTTAGACATCGAAAGTGCCATACTTTCGGTTGCTCTATCATGCACCGATGGACTGCAGCAACTTCACGGCATCCACATATTGTGCAATGCCTTGAGCCACCTCTTTGGCGGCTTTCATAGCCAGCACCACCGTCTGGGGCCTATGCACCACATCTCCACCTGCAAAGACACCACGACGGGTTGTCATGCCCATAGGTCTGTCAACGACTTTCACGTAGCCTTTCTCGTCGACTTCTATACCCTCGGTAGTAGATACGATACGATTTGCCGGCCTTGAGCCGATGGCAAGGAACACTCTGCTGAAGTCTTCCAACTTCTCGCCATCAGGTGTCTGAATTCGCAACTGCTTCAGTCGGCCATGCTCACCAATGAATTCCGTGCACGAAGTGTTCCACCAGAACTTCACACCCTCGGCAACAGCCTCATCGTATTCGCTCTGAATGGCAGGCATCTCCTCTTGCGTGCGCCGGTAAATCACCGTCACATCAGCCCCAAGCCTGATGGCTGTACGTGCAGCATCCATAGCCACATTGCCGCCGCCGATAACAGCCACTCGCTCTCCCTTGTCAATAGGCACCATCTCGCGGCTGATGACACCTTCATTATACACATTAACCTGATGCAGCAGATAGGTGGCCTGGTTCACGCCACGCAGCGAAGCCCCCGGCGTAGAGTCCATATTCTGCGGCACCGATGTACCTGTTCCAATAAAGATAGCATCGAAGCCTTCAGCAAAAAGCGAGTCTATCGTCACGCCGTTACGCCCTACGGTGGTGTTCAGATGGAAGTCAACGCCTAAGGCGGCAATTTTCTCAATCTCCTTTCTTACAATAGCCTTCGGCAAACGATATTCTGGAATGCCATACATCAACACGCCGCCCGGCTCACCCTGAGCCTCGAAGATGTCTACCTTGAACCCCTGGCGTGCCAAATCGCCGGCAACCGTCAGTCCAGCAGGGCCACTTCCAATGATGGCCACCAGCCCACGCGTCTTCTGAGGCAGGCGCTCACGTATCAGTTCCATGTCTGTATCAAAGTCGGCCACAAACTGTTCCAACTTTCCTATCTGTATTGGCTCACCTTTCTTTCCCAGCACGCACGAGCCCTGACATTGCTTTTCGTGAGGACATACACGGCCGCAGATAGCGGGCAGATTGCTCCGCTCGTTGATGACGGCCATGGCTTCTCCCATGTTTCCCTTTGACAATGCCGCCACAAACTCCGGGATATTGTTTTCTATCGGACAGCCTTTACGACACTGGGGCACCTTGCAATGCAAACAGCGCTTGGCCTCATTGATGGCCTCCTTGGCCGTAAAGCCTTCGTGAACAACCTGAAACTTACTATTCTCCTTATCCATACTAAAAAACCTATTTGCTATCTTGAGTTTGCAAAATTAGTATTTTTGTGCCATATAAGCCACATTTCTGCCAATAATTAGTCCGTTCTTAACATTTCTTTGTAATTTTGTAGCCGAAATGAAACATTGCATACTCATTATTACCAGCATATTGCTACTTTGCGGGTGCAGCAAAGAAGAAGCCCCTGAGCCACAGACACATAGCGAAACGGTTCATGATGCCCAGCCCGAAGCCGTCATTGATTCCACTCACGCTCCGCATCACCAGGAAGGCGTCATGCAGGAACTGACTTACTATCTGCAGCGTCACAACGTTCAGGATGAGGGCTTTGATATGGTGGCACGCTATGCCGAGGAAGGCGACTCTACGCTCTATGCCTATATGCCCTCAGGACAGTTCAAGCCCACGAGTTTCCACCATTGGAAGAATCATCCGCGTGAAGGCAAGTGCGTGGCTAAGGACCGGCAGGGGCGCTTCATCATCGGCACCTTCCACGCCGACACGCTCGTGAGCGGCATCCGCATCGACAGTCTCGGCATCTATGCAGGACAGTTCAACCGCTGGATGCAGGCCTGCGGCCACGGCTCCTATCGTCATGCTGACGGCTCCTATTATGAAGGCCACTGGCAGGGCGACCGCCAAAACGGTTTCGGTTTCTGCGTCTCCCCCACCTTTCTCAAGGCAGGTCATTGGAAGAACGGGCGTTTCAAGGGCGAGCGCATGAACTACCACAGCGACCGCATTTATGGCATCGACATCTCACGCTATCAGCACGAGCAGGGACGCAAACGGTTTGCCATCAACTGGCAACGGCTGCGCATCACACATCTGGGACGTCGCATCAGTCACGAACGCATTAGCGGCACGGTAGACTATCCCGTATCGTTTGTCTACATCAAAGCCACCGAAGGCATCTCTATCAAGAACAACTATTTCGACGGCGACTATCAGGCCTGCCGCCGCCAACGCATTCCCGTTGGTGCCTATCATTTCTTTTCCACACGCCAGGATGTGCGTGCTCAGGCCCAGCATTTCCTGCAACATGCCCACATCAAGAAAGGCGACCTTCCCCCCATGCTCGATATAGAGCCAAGCGATGCACGCATCGAAGAGATGGGTGGCAGCCTAGTACTGTTCAGCCGCATCCGCACATGGCTGAAGATCGTGGAGCGCGCCACAGGCACACGCCCCCTGCTCTATGTCAACCAGCGCTTTGTCAACACCTATCTTGACCAGGCCCCGGACCTGAAGCAGGACTACTCTTTCTGGATAGCGCGCTACGGCGAATACAAGCCCGACATCCACCTGTCTCTGTGGCAGTTGAGTGCCGACGGGCGCGTGAGCGGTATCACGCCCGATGTAGACATCAATGTGTTCAACGGCTATCAGGGTCAATGGGAAGAATTTTTGCGCGAAGCGTGCGTGAAATAATCAAATAATGTGTACCTTTGCAGGCAAAAAACCAACGACACATGATACATTTCACAGGCATCATCATTGCCGTCTCAACATTTCTTATCATCGGAATCTTCCACCCTGTGGTCATCAAGGTGGAGTATCACACCGGCACTAAGTTGTGGTGGATATTCCTCGTCATCGGCCTGGCCAGCATTGCAGCCGCCCTGTTTATTGCCAACGATATACTGTCGGCACTCATTGGCGTGTTCGGTGCTTCGTCGCTGTGGACCATTGGTGAACTGTTCTCACAGAAGAAGCGTGTGGAAAAAGGCTGGTTTCCCATGAATCCCAAACGCAGCAACGAGTATCAGCCAACCGACAAGTCTAATGCTTCCAACCAAGAGCACGCATGAAAACCGAACTGATACTGGTAGGCAAGACCACCGACAAGCATTTCGAGGCAGGCATCAACGACTATGCCACCCGCATCAGTCATTATATGCCCTTCGGCATCACCACCATCCCCGAACTCAAGAACACGAAAAACCTGTCGGAAGAACAGCAGAAGACGGCAGAAGGTGAACTGATACTGAAGCAGATTCAGCCACAGGACACCCTCGTGCTGCTCGATGAGCACGGCAAGGAGCAGACCAGCATGGAACTGGCTCGCTGGCTGGAGCAGAAACGTGGGCATGCACGCCGTCTGGTATTCGTCATCGGCGGTCCTTACGGTTTCTCACAGGCCGTCTATGGTCGTGCCAACGAGAAGTTATCGCTGTCGAAACTAACCTTTTCCCACCAGATGGTGCGCCTCGTCTTCACCGAGCAAATTTATCGCGCGTGTACTATTATTAAAGGTGAGCCCTATCACCACGAATAAAATAAGCCCATTATAGATCGTTGTAGTTCTGCACATTGAACGTGGTGACGCGCATGTCGCCGCTGTCAATGCCTCGCTTCAGCCAACGCTTACGCTGCTCGCTGGTGCCATGCGTGAACGACTCCGGCTGTGAATAGCCCTGTGCTTTCTTCTGCAGATAGTCGTCACCAATGGCACGCGCCAGTTCTATGGCTTTGTCTATATCGCCATCCTCAAGCGACTTGAAGCGCTCATTCTCATAGTGTGCCCATACGCCGGCATAGTAGTCGGCCAGCAACTCCAGACGCACGCTGATCTGATTGGCCTGTGCCTTGTCCACCTGTCTCATCTGCTGATGTGCCTTGCCCAGGGTGCCCAGCGAATACTCCACATGGTGACCTATCTCATGGGCAATGACATAGGCATAGGCAAAGGTGTTGCCCTGCACACCCAACTGGCGTTTCATCTCGGTGAAGAACGACAAGTCGATATAAAGTTTCTGGTCGCCCGAGCAATAAAAGGGTCCTACCGCCGATGTAGCGCTGCCACAGGCAGAGTTGACGCTGTTGGTAAACAGCACCATCGTTGGCGCCTGATACTCGCCCAGCCCGTTTTCGCGGAACACCTTTGACCACACATCCTCGGTACTGGCCAGTATCTGCGAGCACTCCTCCGCCAGTTGCTGCTCTTCGGCAGTAAACTCGCGCTGCCCTTCCACCGTTTCGGTCTTCACACCGTTGGCCATGTTCTGCACCACCTGCTGTCCCACGTTCGAGGCAACATCCGTCCAACTGCCGCCTTGCATCAATGTCATCACCGCAACAATAATGATGCCGGCAATGCCGCCTAAGCCCAAACCAGCCTTGGTTCCGGTACTGAGACCACGGCGGTCTTCCACATTAGAACTCTTTCGTCTTCCGTCAAGTTTCATAGTTTTGCAATATTTATTCAACAGGTTATACTTTACGTTGCAAAGATACGAAATAATTCATAATTCATAACGAATAATTCATAATTATTTTCTACCTTTGCACCCTGAAAGCAAAAAGACTATCCAAAACTAAATATGAGAACAAAGAAACTAAACAAAGTGCTGGTGCTCGGTTCGGGTGCACTCAAGATTGGACAGGCTGGCGAATTTGACTATTCCGGTTCGCAGGCTCTCAAGGCTCTACGTGAGGAAGGCATTTCCTCGGTGTTGGTAAATCCTAACATTGCTACCATCCAGACATCGGAAGGTATTGCCGACAAGGTATATTTCCAACCCGTCACTCCCCACTTCGTTACAGAAATCATCAAGAAAGAGCAGCCCGACGGCATCTTGCTGGCCTTTGGCGGACAGACGGCTCTGAACTGCGGCACCGAACTCTATCTCAACGGCACGCTGAAAGAATATGGCGTGGAAGTGCTGGGCACGAGTGTCGAGGCAATCATGAACACGGAAGACCGCGATCTCTTCGTGAAGAAACTTGATGAAATCAGCCTCAAGACTCCCGTGAGCCATGCTGTTGAGAACATGGACGACGCCTTAAAAGCCGCCCATGAAATCGGTTTCCCCATCATGATACGCTCTGCCTATGCCCTCGGCGGACTGGGCAGCGGTATCTGCCCCGACGAGAAAGCCTTCAGGGAACTGGCAGAAAGTGCCTTTACCTTTGCTCCTCAGATTCTGGTTGAGGAAAGTCTGAAAGGCTGGAAGGAGATTGAGTTTGAGTGCATCCGCGATGCCAATGACCACTGCTTCACCGTGGCCTCGATGGAGAACTTCGATCCTCTGGGCATCCACACTGGCGAGAGCATTGTGGTGGCTCCCACCTGCTCGCTCAGCGAAGCACAGGTCAAGATGCTGCAAGACATCACCATCCGCTGCGTGCGCCATCTGAACATCGTTGGCGAGTGCAACATCCAGTTTGCTTTCAATGCTACGACCAACGACTACCGCATCATCGAAATCAATGCCCGCCTGAGCCGCTCGTCGGCCCTGGCATCGAAAGCCACCGGCTATCCCCTTGCTTTCGTGGCCGCCAAGATCGCACTTGGCTACACCCTCGACCAGATTGGCGAGATGGGCACTACGAGTTCTGCCTATGTTGCTCCGAGCCTCGACTATATGATTTGCAAGATTCCTCGCTGGGACCTGACGAAGTTTGCAGGCGTGAGCCGCCAGATAGGCTCGTCAATGAAGTCGGTAGGCGAGATTATGTCCATAGGCCGCTCGTTTGAAGAGATGATTCAGAAAGGCCTGCGCATGATTGGCCAGGGCATGCACGGCTTCGTGGGCAATGACCACACTAAGTTCGACAATCTCGACGATGCCCTGCAGAACCCCACCGATCTGCGTATCTTTGCCATAGCCCAGGCCCTGGAAGAAGGCTACAGCGTGGAGCGCATTGAGGAACTGACCAAAATTGACATCTGGTTCTTGAGCCGCTTGAAGCGCATCGTAGACCTGAAGCATCAACTGCAGACCTACAACAAGTTGGAAGAGATACCCGACGCGTTCCTTCTGGAAGTGAAGCAAGCCGGCTTCAGCGATTTCCAGATTGCCCGTTTCGTGCTCAAGCCCCAAGGCGGCAACATGGAGAAAGAGAACCTCGAGGTGCGCCGCCACCGCAAGGAGCACGGCATCGTGCCCTCGGTGAAGCGCATTCCCACCGTGGCCTCCGAGCATCCCGAACTCACCAACTACCTCTATTTCACCTATACGCACATACCGGCTTTCCAGGATGCATTCACCCTGAACGGCCGTACCGGCGAGCAATACACCGCCAAGCACGACATCAACTACTATCAGAACGACAAGTCGGTGGTGGTGCTCGGCTCTGGTGCCTACCGCATCGGTTCGAGCGTGGAGTTTGACTGGTGCTCGGTCAATGCCATCAACACCGCCCGCAAGTTGGGCTACAAGTCCATCATGATTAACTATAATCCTGAGACGGTGTCAACAGACTACGACATGTGCGACCGTCTGTATTTCGATGAACTGTCGCTTGAGCGCGTGCTTGACGTGATTGACCTGGAATCGCCCCGCGGCGTCATTGTTTCCGTAGGCGGACAAATACCTAACAACCTGGCCATGAAACTCTATCGCCAGGGCGTTCCCGTACTGGGCACCAGCCCTGTGAACATTGACCGCGCTGAAAACCGCGACAAGTTCTCGGCCATGCTCGACAAACTGGGCATTGATCAGCCTGCCTGGCGTGCACTCACCTCGTTCGACGACATCAAGGAGTTTGTTTCCGAGGTGGGCTATCCCGTGCTGGTCCGTCCTTCGTATGTGCTGTCGGGCGCTGCCATGAATGTTTGCTACGACGACGAGGAACTGCACCGTTTCCTCAACATGGCCACCGAGGTATCGAAAGAGTTCCCCGTGGTGGTAAGCCAGTTCATGCAGGAGACCAAGGAGATAGAGTTCGATGCCGTTGCCGACAAGGGCGAGGTGGTGGAATATGCCATCTCCGAGCATGTGGAGTATGCCGGTGTCCACTCTGGCGATGCCACCATGGTGTTCCCCGCTCAGCACATCTACTACTCCACCATCCGCCAGATTAAGCACATCTCGCGCAAGATTGCCAAGGAACTGAACATCAGCGGACCGTTTAACATCCAGTTCCTGGCCAAGAACCGCGAGGTGAAGGTCATTGAATGTAACCTGCGTGCTTCACGCTCATTCCCCTTCGTGTCGAAGATACTGAAGCGCAACTTCATCGAGACGGCTACGAAGATTATGCTCGACGCCCCCTACTCGCGCCCCGACAAGAGCGAGTTCGACATCGATCGCATTGGTGTGAAAGCCAGCCAGTTCTCGTTTGCACGCTTGCAGAATGCCGACCCCGTGCTGGGCGTGGACATGAGCAGCACCGGCGAGGTAGGCTGTCTGGGCGACGACCTGCACGAGGCCCTTCTCAATGCCCTTATTGCCACCGGCTACCGTCTGCCAAAGAAGAGCGTCCTCATCTCAAGTGGTGGCGCCAAGGGTAAGGTGAGTCTGCTGGAACCTGCGCAGGAACTGATGAAGAAAGGCTACGAGGTCTATGCCACGGGCGGCACCGCCAAGTTCTTCAACGACAACGGCGTGAAGGCCATTCCCGTGAGTTGGCCCGACGAGGACGGTGAGAACAACGTGATGGACATGATTGCCGCGCATAAGTTCGACCTGATTATCAACGTGCCGAAGAACCACACCAAGCGCGAACTGACCAACGGCTATCGCATCCGCCGCGGCGCCATTGACCACAATATTCCTCTCATGACCAACGTTCGCCTGGCAAAAGCCTTCATTGAGGCCTTCACAGCCATGCGTCTTGAGGACATTAAGATCAAGAGTTGGCAGGAATATAATGCCTGATGAAAAGGTGAAAAAGTGAAAAGGTGAAAAAGAAA
>CAMHDT010000019.1 GCA_946183985.1 uncultured Prevotella sp. | reverse complement strand
TCTGAAGATCATCCAGCGACTTGAGTTCCATGACTTTATCACTTTTTTCCTTGGCAATAGAAGCCGATATTTCATTGCGATGTACCCTGAAATCAGCATCAACATCATACCGCCAACGATATTTCTTTGTGGTAGGATATTTGCCAAACCTATAGACAAAGGCTACGCGGGCCTCGCTGAGAACAGGATATTTCAGGAGGTGCCAGTCTTTCTTCTCTGTTACAGGATAGCAGTCGCTCTCACGGTCATGGTAGTACTTGTCATACTGGGTATAGCAGAGACCCGCACTGAACCCAAGGTCAAGATCGAGGGAATTGCCATTGGAGAACACATAGAGCGGCTTGATGATTCCATAAGAAAAACCGGCAGTGAGTGCTTTACCTTGATATCCGTTTTTTGTTAGGAGTAAAGAATATTTGCTCAATGCGACATAGGCACCTCGATAGTACGTGGTGTTAGGATGCTTGACTTTATAGCGACGTGCAGAGATGAGGCGACCCCAATAGTCACGCTTACCGTGAGCGGGGAGATAGACTGTATCTATCTGACGGGTATGCCAGTAATGCCGCACCTCAGCACGCACCTCGGCAAGATTATATATCTGAGCAGGCTTAAAGGAGTGTTTGGTCTGCCAGTTGTATCGAACGCCCAAACCTAAAGACCAACGGTTCCAGTTCTTGTTATTTATCTCATACTCTATGGAGAGGTTCGGAGTCAACAGAAGCCAATCTGTGGCGTTAGTCCTCAGTGAAAGCCTGTCTGCCAACGATAGGGTGTCTGGCTTGTCTTGTTGCCTGCGCTCCACAATAGATTGTGCATTCATCTTGAATGGCAACAAGATGAAGCAGATGACGCTTAATATGACCGTCTTAGACACGTTAAAAGTCTGTTTTCTTTTTTTGATTTTGTCTTTTTGAGCTTCTAGTGCTGACACCTTCATGTGTATATACACAGAAAATGCGTAGAACTGAAATTGCCCTACATCTTCATATCTGAGGTCGTGAGATTACCTTTAAGGAAAAGATGTAGCGAACTCAATCCCACGCTATGCGTGAGAGAGCCACCATGCCATCTTGTCCTTATTTGAAATTTCTCACGTTTCAGATAACAAGACGAAGCACAATGCTTCTCGTTTTTACCAGCAAAAGTCGAAGTCTCATAGCCTTTCGGCCGGCACCTGATTCAGAAACCTTTTTCAACTCCGTTGCAAAGGTACGCTAAAATTAAAAAATAAAAGAATTAAAAAATTAAAAAAGGCAAAATTAGACTTAAAAAAATAAAAAAGTGAATCCCACCGACAACAAGTGTTGCCAGAGGGATTCGTCTTTTTTACCTTTTTATTTTTTCATCTCAAAACCGACGCGCACGCCGTCGTAATTCTTCGACAGGTCGCCGATGCTCTGCAGCGAGGCGTCGCCGCTCATGGCCGAGAGCGTCTGCAGCAGTGTGAGCAGTTTCTTGCCTTCAAACAGCAGGGCAATGCCGTCGGAGTTTTTCTTGGCATAGCAGTTGATGTTGAGCAGCAGGCCCTGCATGGTGATCTTCGATGTGGACTCGTCGAAGGTGTAGTTGCCGCTGAGGCTCTTGCCGGCAATCTTGGCAGAGAAGGTGCCGTCGGCATTGAAGGTGACGGTGGTGTTGGCGGCCTTGATGCCTGCCTTCTGGTAGGCGGGCTGGAGTTTGCCCTTGATTTCTGAGGCAACCACCTCGCCGCCGGCCTGTGCCAGCAGTTTGTCGCTGGTGAAGGCGCATCCGGGCTGACTGTACTTCCATGTGCCGATGAGGTTCTGCTGCGTGACCTTGGTGTTGCCGCCCAGCACGCTCTGCAGGATGTTGCCCACGGTCTGGCCTGTGTTGGTGGTCTGTGTGGTGCCGGTGGTCTGCGTGGTGGTGCCTTGTCCGCCCGTCAGCACATCGTTAAGCACGGCCGTGCCTACGTTGTTCATTGTTGTACCGCAACTGCTCAGTGCCAGCACGGCAGTTGCCACAATCATGAATTGTCTTGTTTTCATTGTCTTGTTGTTTAATTTGTTGATGATAAAAGGTATTTCTGTTGTATCTTTTTTGCCTTGTCTTTCAGATAGTCGATAAACGACGGCGGGCCTATAACCTCGATATCTTCGTAGAGACCCAGCACGAAACGCCCGATGCCGATGAACGAGCATACGGGCAGGCCGGCCTGCCAGTGGTCGGCATCGGTCTGTGAGATATAGCGCTCGGAACGGGGATATTCCTCGCGCAACACCAGTGCCGACAGGCGCCCCATGCGGAGGGTCACGGTGGTTTGCTCCTCGCTGCTGAACATGAACACATCGGTGAACATCTGGCGGTGATGGCGCTCGTTGGCCCAGAGCAGGTCGAGCAGTTGCACCTCTTGTATGCGCGACAGTTTGAAGGTCTTGTTCATGTGCGACGACAGTTCGTAGCAGCGTATCTCCTGGTTGCCGTTCATGAAGAGGAAGGGTTCTACCAGGCGGTTGCTCACCGTGTTGCTGTGGGGCGACGAATAGCCGCTGAGCACCACGGTGCGGTGCTGCTTGATGGCCTCGTAGAGGGCGGAGGCATTGCGGCCCACCTGCTCGCGCAGTTCCACGTTGTCGACGATGTCGAGGTCATAGAGTTTGTCCAGTTTCTGAATGAGGCGCTGCACCTGCGGTCCGCTGTCGCCCGTCTGGTTCAGTATGCGGCGCATGAGGATGGCCTCTTCCTCGGTGAAATGAACGGCGGCATCGAGTTTGCGGAACCATGGCGAGTCCTTGCGTATGCGGTAGTAGGGTCTGTTGTTCTCGATCAGAAAACCGGCATCGCGGAAGAACTCGAGATAGTAGTACAGGTTGCGCCGTGAGATGTTCATGCGGCTGCATATCTCGGGCACGGTGTAGTTGTGGTTCTCTATCAAGAGCAGCAACAGCCGTAGTTCGCGTTCCAGTTTGTCGTGGCGCATGGCGCTTTGCTAATGAATGGTGTATAGTGAATAGTAAACGGTGAATAGTTGATGTCAGTCGGCAAAGGGAAGGGTGAGTTGGCCGTCGCCCAGCAGGTTGTAACTCATGCGGTGATAGGGCGTGGTGCCATAAAGGCGGATGGCCTCGCGGTGCTTGCGGGTGGGGTAGCCTTTGTTCTGCCGCCAGTCGTATTGCGGATACTGCCCGGCCAACTGGTTCATATAGTCGTCGCGGTAGGTCTTGGCGAGAATAGAGGCGGCCGCGATGCTGAGATACTTGCCGTCGCCCTTGACAATGGTGGTGTGGGGAAGGGCTATGGGGTTACGATTCATGGTTACGGGTTCATGGTTATTGGTTATGGGTTCATGGTCCATGGTTATGGGTTCATGGTAGGGCTTGAAGCGGTTGCCGTCGACAATGATGGCCTCGGGGCGCACCTTTAACTGGTCCAGCGCACGGTGCATGGCCAGTATCGAGGCGTTTAATATATTAATATGGTCTATCTCTTCGGGCGTGACGATGCCCACGGCCCATGCCACGGCGTCGCGCTCAATGATGGTGCGCAACTCGTAGCGCCGCTTCTCGGTGAGTTGCTTCGAGTCGTTGAGCAGGTCGTTGTGGTAGTCGGGCGGCAGAATGACAGCGGCCGCATAGACGCTGCCGGCCAGACAGCCGCGACCGGCCTCGTCGCATCCGGCCTCTACCAGTCCTTTGTAAAAATGACTTTCCAACATAAGAGAATCGTTTGGTTGTGGATGCAAAAGTACAAAAAAAACTTAAAATCCCGCGTTTTTAACACAAAAAGTTTCGTTTGTGAACTTTTTGTGCACTCGCAAACCCTTATTTTGCACCCAGAAATGAAATCATAAACAAAAAAACGACTGACGATGAATAACGAAATGACAATGACAGCAAGCGGCGTGAAGACTGCACAGGTAATGAAAATGGTGGCTATGGCCATTAACCGTCCGTTGAACGTGCTGAGCCTGTATTATGGCAATGTGCTGGGAAGAAAAATGAGCATCAAGCAGACGCTGTGCCTGCTCAATGCTCAAGTGGCTTTTATCATGGCAGTGTTTCCTGCCTGTTCGCTGTTTCTGCGCGTGCTGTTTGTGGTCTGGCTGGTGACGGCCGTAATGAAGTGCCGCGAGATGCTCAGAACATCGTGCTGACCCGCTTGATGCCGGCCACCAGTGCATCGATTTCCTCTGTCGTGTTGTAGAGGGCAAACGAGGCGCGCACGGTGCCGGTGACACCCAGACGCTGCATGAGCGGATGGGCACAGTGATGGCCTGTGCGTACGGCAATGCCCAGTTGGTCGAGCAGGGTGCCCATGTCGAGGTGATGGATGTTTCCCACGAGGAACGACACCACAGCGTCTTTGAGGTGAGGGGCCGGCCCGAAGATTCTCATGCCGTCGACGGCCTGCATCTGCTGCATGCAATAGCGGGTGAGTTCCTGTTCATGGGCCTGGATGTTTTCAAGTCCAAGGGACTGCATATAGTCGATGGCGGTGGCCAGACCGTGGGTGGCCACAAAGTCGGGTGTGCCGGCCTCGAATTTCAACGGCAGTTGCTCGAAGGTGGTCTTTTCCCATGTCACCTTGTCAATCATTTCGCCACCTCCTTGATAAGGTGGCATTTTCTCCAGCCATTTTTCTTTTCCGTAGAGCACGCCGATGCCAGTGGGACCGTACATCTTATGGCCGCTGAAGGCAAGGAAGTCGCAATCCATGGCCTGCACATCGATGGCCATGTGGGGTGCGCTCTGTGCTGCATCGACCATGACGGGGATGCCATGCTGGTGTGCCAGGCGGATGATGTCGGCCACGGGGTTGACCGTGCCCAGCACGTTGCTCACATGGGCCACGCTCACCAACTTGGTTTTCTCGGTCAGGTAGGTTGCGATGTCATCGCCACAAACAAGGCGGCCGTCGTCGGTAATGGGCAGATGTTTTACGACAATGCCTCGCTTTGCCGCCTGCAACTGCCATGGCACAATGTTGGAGTGGTGCTCCATGTCGGTGACAAGCACTTCGTCGCCTGCTTTCATGAAGGCTTCGCAGAACGAGGCGGCCACAAGATTGATGGACTCGGTGGTGCCACGTGTGAAGATGACCTCTTCCGTCTTTTCCGCGTTGATGAAAGCCCGCACCTTTTCGCGGGCAGCCTCGTGCAGGTCGGTGGCCTGCTGCGACAGGTAGTGCACGCCGCGGTGCACGTTGGCATTGACATTAAGATACTCCTCGCGCATGGCATCGAGCACGCAGAGCGGTTTCTGCGTGGTGGCGGCATTGTCCAGATAGACCAGCGGACGGCCATGCACCTGACGGCTCAGTATAGGGAAATCGGCCCTTACCTTATTTATATCGTACATCTTTTCTTCTCTCCCCCTTTCCTCTTACTTACACAGTTTGCAACCTTTGCATTTGTTGAGTTCGCCACGGAAGCGTTTTTCCACGAGATAGTGCAGACGGTCGCGCAGCGGTGCGAGTTGCATCTTGTCGATGACCTCGTTGATGAAGGCATTCTGCAGCAGCACCTTGGCTTCGTTGCGCGAAATGCCTCGTTGCTGCATGTAGAAGAGGGCGGCATCGTTGAGTTGTCCCACCGTGGAGCCATGGGCACACTTCACATCGTCGGCGTAGATCTCGAGCATGGGCTGTGTGTACATGTGTGCCTCGCGGGTGGCCGTAAGGTTCTGGTTGGTCATCTGCGAGGTGGTCTTCTGGGCTCCGTGCTCCACCAGCACGCGGCCTGCGAATGCACCCGTGGCCTGCTCGTCGAGCACATACTTATAGAGTTCGCTGGAAGTGCAGTGAGACACGCGGTGTGTGATGAGCGTGTTGTTGTCTACATGCTGCTGCTTGTCGGCAATGACACAGCCGTAGCACTGGCACTCTGCACCCTCGCCCGACAAGGTGAGGTCGAGACGGTTGCGGGTTGTGCCGTTATGCAGGGTGATGACATTATGGTTGACGCGGCTATTGGCCTGCTGGTCGATATAGACATTGCTCACACGGACATTCTTGTGATGGGTCTCCTCCAGACAGTAGAGGTCCAGCGAGGCATTCTCGCCGACATAGGACTCAATGACCTGGGTGGTCAGGAAACGGCGGTCGTCGGCAGCATGGTCGCAAAACAGCATTTTTATCTCTGCTCCCGCCTCCACTACAATCAGTACACGGCGGTTGACCATCAGGTCGACGTCGGCACGCAGGATGTTGATGACCTGAACGGCACGGTCGACCTTGACATTCTTGGGCACATAGACAAAGAGTCCGTCCTGTGCCAGCATGGTGTTGAGGGCAGTGACGGCATCGTCGCCAGTCTTGGCCAGTTTGGCGTAGTACTTGCTTACCAGTTCGGGGTAATCGCGCAGAGAGCCGATGATGACGCCTTCGGGGAGATGACCGTGTGGGGCTTCACCCCTAAAGAAAGCATCGTTGACCGTGAAATAGAGACTCGTTGAGAGGTTGGGCACATCGCAACGGAAGGCCTCATAGGGATTGACGGGTATCTGCAGACGGTTCAGGTTGACGCCATAGTCGGGTGCAAAGAGTTTCTGCATGTCGGTGTACTTGTATCGCTCCACCTTCTTTGATGGAAAGCCTTGGGCCTTGAAATCTTCAAAGGCCTGATCGCGCACAGCGTTCATCGGCTCTGGGGCATGCTTGATAATCATCTCGCGTGCCTGCTCGTACAATTCAATATATTGTTGTTCGCTACCCATTACTCTTCTCCTATTTCTTCCTTAATCCAGTCGTAGCCATGCTCCTGAATGTCAACGGCCAGTTCGGGACCGCCAGTCTTCACGATGCGGCCTTTATAGAGCACATGTACGAATTGCGGGCGAATCATCTCGAGCAAGCGGTCGTAGTGGGTGATGACGATGCACGAGGTGTCGGGGGTTTGTAGTTTGTTGACACCCTCGGCCACGATACGCATGGCATCGACATCAAGGCCGGAGTCGGTCTCGTCGAGGATGCTTAACTTAGGTTCGAGCATGGCCATCTGGAAGATCTCGTTGCGCTTCTTCTCGCCGCCGCTGAAACCTTCGTTTACCGAGCGGTTGGCCAACTTGGAATCCAACTCCACCACCTTGCGCTTCTCGCGCATCAGTTTCAGAAACTCGGCTGCATTCATGGGCTCCAAGCCCTGCGCCTTGCGCTTCTCGTTGATGGCAGCCTTCATGAAGTTGGTCATTGACACGCCAGGAATCTCAACGGGATACTGAAACGACAGGAACAGGCCTTCGTGTGCCCGTTCCTCGGGCTTCATCTCCAACAGATTCTTGCCATTAAAGAATGCCTCGCCTTCTGTCACCTCATAGAGCGGATTGCCTACGAGCACGGCACTGAGCGTTGATTTTCCGGAGCCGTTGGGCCCCATGATGGCATGGGTCTCGCCATCGTTAATCACCAGATTAATGCCTTTTAATATTTCCTTGTCGCCAATCTTGGCATGCAGGTTGCGTACTTCTAACATTTCTCTTTTATATTAATTTGCCTGCAAAATTACGAAAAAACGAGTGAAATGCAAAAGAAAAAGCGCGCATTTTCTTTTCATTTCTTGCAGGAGCAAGCGTCTCCTTCGTCGCCGGGCGCCGAGTGCCAAGTAAATTCGGCGAAGCCAAAGTTACGAAAAAACGGGAGCAGAACAAAAGATTTTCACTTTTTATTTGTAACTTTGCAGGCGAAACTATAACTATTGCGGATATGAAAAGATCTTTATTGCTATTGGCTGCAGTGGCTTGCATGGGCACCATGAGCGCACAGAGCATCGACTTTAATAAATCGGGACAGGACAAGACAGAGACTGGCTACACATCGTGGATGGTGGGTACGGAGACGGCTATCCAGAAAACCATTGATGGCATCACCTTCAATATTACTCGTGAGGATGGGTCGGCCGGACTCTATGTCTATGGAGAGTGGTGGAAAGACGGTGTCAACAAATACTCCAAACTGCTGACCAGCGACGGCATCACCATCGCGGGCAAGGAGGGCGATGAGAAATACACGCTGCGCAGCGGTTATGTGGCCATGAAGATTACCATCAGTGGCCTGTCGGCTGGCAGCCACTCGCTCTTGGCTTATCATAACAACCCTGCAGGCTTCAATGGCGCCCCCCTGAAGGTCATGGTCAATGGTACGACACTGCTGGAGAATGTGCAGCAGACCAATCGTGCCTTGTCGACAACAGAAAGCGGACAGTCGTATGTGAAGTTCGAGGCAACGGAAGGACAGCCGGTGACGGTCATCTATCAGACTGTTCCGGACCCTGGTGTGGACTATACGCAGGGGTATAATACCACCTCGCTCTTTGTCAATGCACTGGTGCTGGACCGTCCCAACCCGCTGACCACGGCCAGCACCCCCGTGCCGGAGAATACCGACGAGCATGCCAACTATGACGACGGTAAGGTGACGCTGCAGTGGGCACCTGCCGCCTTGGCCGTAAAGCACCACGTGTATATGGGCACGGCGAAGGATGCCATGGCTCTGGTGGGCACCACCACGGAATGTACACTGGAACAGAGGAACCTGAACTTCCTGTCTACTTATTATTGGCGTGTGGACGAGGAAGATAAAGACGGACATGTCTATGAAGGCGATACGTGGCAGTTCCGTCCGCGCCGGCTGGCATTTCCCGATGCTGAGGGCTACGGTCGCTTTGCCATTGGAGGCCGTGGCGGTGCGGTGTATCATGTCACCTCGCTCGATGATGATGTAGACAATCCGCAGCCAGGTACCTTCCGCTATGGCATTACCAAAGTGCAGGGCCCGCGTACCATTGTGTTTGATGTGGCTGGTGTCATCTATCTGAAGGGACGCCTCACCTGCTCGGACAAGTATGTTACCATAGCGGGACAGACGGCTCCCGGTCGGGGCATCATGCTGCGCGGCGCACCCTTTGGCATGGCCAGCGATGGAATTACGCGCTTCCTGCGTATGCGCCGCGGACATATATTGGATGATGCTGATGCTAACCGCGGTCTTGACGGTTTGGGCATGGCCGGCAACGACCATAGCATCATGGACCACTGCTCTGTCTCATGGACTATTGACGAGGGCTTTTCTTCGCGTGGTGCGAAGAATATCACCCTGCAGCGCACGCTTATAAGTGAGGCTTTGAACGTGGCGGGACATCCTAACTATTCCGCAGGAACGGCTCACGGCTATGCGGCTACTATCGGCGGCGGTGAGAACGGTGGACTGGGTTCGTCGTTCCATCATAACCTGCTGGCACACAATGAGGGCCGTAACTGGAGTATGAGCGGTGGACTGGACGGTGCCGGCTCGTATGACGGTCATCACGATATGTTTAATAACGTGTGCTATAACTGGGGCGGGCGCGCCACTGACGGCGGTACCCATGAGGGACAGTTTGTGAACAACTACTATAAGATGGGACCGGCCACCACGAAGACCATTATCATGGAGGCCACGCTCGAGGGACCGCACCCTGGCACGCAGAGTTACTATGTAAACGGTAATATCCGTGAAAACCGCGACGGAAGCAAGACGCAGGATGCCGAGGGCGTGACTTATGAGAAGAAGGTGAAGGCTGTTCATGAACAGCAGTGGGATGTGTTTGTAAACCAGCCTTTCTTCCCGTCGTATGCTACGATAGAGAAAGCAGAAGATGCCTTCCAGAGCGTGCTGAGCGATGTGGGTTGCAACCAGCCCGCACTGGATAACCATGATGAACGCATGGTGAGCGAGACGCTCAAGGGCACCACAACGACCAAAGGCAGCAAGAGCAACAAGCAGGGACTCATTGACCATGAAGACGATGCAGAGGGCTATGCCGGACTGAACATCTTCTATAGTGTGCGTCCAGAAGAGTGGGACACTGACCAGGATGGCATTCCTGACTGGTTTGAGAAGGTGACGGGTACTAATGTCAACACCGCCACTAACAACGATGACCGCGATGGCGATGGCTATACTGACCTGGAGGAATATCTGAACTGGCTTGCAGCACCCCATTTCCTTATCAATACTGACACGGAGACAACCATTGACCTGCGCCCCTATTTCGCAGGCTTCGAGACCTTCAACGTGGTGGACGACGGCTTGCACCCAACAGACGGCTTCGAGTGGAACTTCAACGGCACATCGCTTGTCGTAAAGGATGCCGTCGGACAACGGCTGTATCGCCTAAACATTACTGTGAAGAACCCGCAGACAGACTATGAGATGACGCGGCAGTTCAACTTCTGTGCAAGCGATGAGGCCGTGGAAATGGGCATGGGCTCGCTGCAGGCAAATGGCGATATCGTCAGGTCGGGGGCCTGCTACGACCTTCAGGGCCGTAGGCTGACTGCTCCCAAACATGGCATCAACGTGCAGCAGGGGTATAAATTCGTAGTAAGATGAATGACATGTCGGTGGCGCTGAACGACCTCAGCATTGGCTATAAGACCAGTCGTGGCGTCAGAACGGTGGCAAGTGGTATCACTGCTGGCATAGAACGTGGGCGGCTTACTTGCCTGCTGGGCGAGAACGGCGTGGGCAAAAGTACACTTCTGCGCACGCTTTCTGCCTTCCAGCCACCATTGTCGGGGTCTGTTTGTGTCGATGGCGAGCCTTTGTCGGCTTTCAATGAGCAGCAACTGGCACGCACCATAGGCATTGTACTGACGGAGAAGCCCGATGTGCAGCAGATGACAGTGCTGGAGATGGTGCAGATGGGACGAACTCCCTACACGGGGTTCTGGGGACGCTTGAGCCAGGAAGACCGACTGGCTTGCAATGAGGCCATCGATATGATAGGAATCTCGCATTTGACTAACCGCATGGTGACTACGCTGAGCGACGGTGAGCGACAAAAGGTAATGATTGCCAAAGCCCTGGCTCAGCATACACCTATTATATATTTAGATGAGCCTACGGCTTTCCTTGACTATCCCAGTAAGGTGGAGATGCTGTTGTTACTGGGACGTATCAGCCATGAAACGCAGAAAACGGTGTTTTTTTCCACTCATGACCTTGAGTTGGCGTTGCAAGTGGCCGATACTGTTTGGCTCATGAGCCGCTGCTGCAGCCAGCCAGGAGATGCGAATTGTCTGCAAATAGGAACGCCCCATGAACTGGCAGCACAAGGTGTGCTGGGTCGGTTCATAGAGCGTTCGAAAGATATCAAGTTCAATGCTGAGACCCTGAGCGTGAGGGTAGGGCACTAATCTACATCCTCATGGCACGGCGTAACTCACTGTTTGAGATGTGAATAGTGGCGCTTTCTCTTGAATTCTCGCCCACGTACTTATAGTCCAGGCTACGATTGGTTTTTATCAGTAGTTTTCCTATGAGGGCAATGTCATCATCGTCGGGATTAAGCGATGCAATGATGGCATTCTTTGCTTCCGTATAGTTTTCTGAAAACAGACTGATGTTGTATTGGTCTTCATCGCATTCGATGGTGTAGATTAGTTTGCTACTGGTCAGCGTGACATTGGTCATGCTCATGCCGTCATCAACGCGCAAGGGCAACTGACCCTTCGTTTCGTTGATGCCCAAGGAGAGTACCAGTTCGCTCATCTCATCGCTGTAAGAGTCGATGTCGTTAATATCAACATCATCGAAATGATCAGGCACCTCTTCTTCTGCTGCTTCGTCAGCCCAAACAACCGTGCTGTCGGCATCAATCTCCTCTACATCGGGGGCGTTGGCGTCTCGTGCGGATTCCAGTTCATAGGAAGCAAACTCGCATTTCCATCTTGTGCCAACGGAGTTCTCAAACGCGCAACCGATAGTGGCATATTCGCTGATGACAGCATCGACAAGACTTGTGTAGGGTGAATCGTCATCAACAAACCAGTGTATCATTCCTTCGCGTAGTATCTCCTTACTTTCGTTGCTGTTGAGCATGTAGTCGTATTGAGAGCCAAGCGTAATGTAGAAGGCAACTGTGTTGTTGTCGGTCAGTTCAATCTTTGTCACCGTCACATCCTCCTCAAGAGTGTTTGGACATTTGGCGTTTTCTTCTTCAACAAGACTTTTTAGTTGCGATTTAGGTCCGCATCCTGCTATCATCATGATGACAGTAAGGATAAACAATAGGGGTGTTGCTTTCATTGTTATGATGGTTTAAAGGTTAGAAAATATCGAGAATAAGAATGTCCCAAACGGCAATGATGTGAAAGACGCTGCCTCCAAGCACACAGAAGTGGAACACGGTGTGCATGTACTTCGTCTTGTTGAACGAGTAGAACACGGCACCGGTGATGTAAGACACACCTTCCAGAATAATCATGATGACCGCCCAGGTCTGTACGGTATCTATAAGAGGCTTGAATGCTGCCAGCACGGAAAGGCCCATGATGCAGAAACAGATGGTTTCGATGTTGGAGTGGTCTTTCAGTTTGATGAAACTGATGAGCGTTCCAATCACGGCACATGTCCAGACGAAAGTGAAGAGCACCCATCCCCAATAGCCATGTTCGCGCATAGCCATCAAGGTGATGGGCGAATAGGAACCGGCAATGTGCCAGTAGATGGCGGCATGGTCCCATTTGCGGAACCGCCGTTTCCACTTGCTTCCCTCCTTCAGGGCATGATAGATGGTTGAAGCCAGGTAACTGCCCGTCATTCCAATGAGGTAGAGCCCGACACCAATGCCGGCCCACATGCGGTCGGCATTGCCCAGGCACACCACAATGATGAAGGCGATGCCTACTGCTCCGGCCATCATGGCTCCGCCGGCATGCGTCCATGTGTTCCAGATTTCTTCCTTTCGTGTATATTCTACTGCCATGGCCAGTGTATATACTCCCCTTTCAGTCTGTGTCTTGTTCTTGTCCGTCAGAGTTTCTGCTCTACTTCAATCTCGGTGAAGGTCTCAATCATATCGCCCACCTGAATGTCGTTGAAGTTGACGAGCGAAATGCCGCACTCCAGTCCGGTGGCAACCTCCTTGGCATCGTCCTTGTAGCGCTTCAGGGCATCGATGTTGGCTGTGTGAACCACGATGCCGTCGCGGATGACGCGGGCCTTGTCCTTGTTATGCACTTTGCCTTCGGTGACCAAGCCGCCTGCCACGGTACCTACCTTTGAAATCTTGAATACTTGCTTCACTTCTATCATACCGCTGACAACTTCTTTCTTCACCTTGTCGAGCATACCTTGCATGGTGCTCTTCACCTCGTCGATAGCATCGTAGATGATGCTGTAGGTGTTAATCTCCACGCCTTCGCGCTCGGCCAGTTTGCGGGCATCAGCCGACGGACGGACCTGGAAGCCGACGATGATGGCATCGGATGCCGATGCCAGCATGACATCGTTCTCGGAAATCTGACCTACGGCCTTGTTAATAACGTTGACCTGCACCTTCTCTGTAGAGAGTTTGATGAACGAGTCGGAGAGGGCTTCGATAGAGCCGTCGGTGTCGCCCTTGACGATGATGTTGAGTTCGTGGAACTCTCCGAGTGCAATGCGGTGGCTGATATCGTCGAGTCCGAGTGTCTTCGTTGTGCGCAGGCTTTGCTCGCGCTGCAGTTGGGTGCGCTTGTTGGCAATGTCGCGTGCCTCCTGCTCACTCTCCATCACATGGAAGGAGTCACCTGCGGTGGGTGCTCCGTTGAGGCCAAGAATGATGGCAGGCTCAGCAGGTCCGGCACTGTCGATGCGCTGGTTGCGCTCGTTGAACATGGCTTTCACTTTGCCCCATGCCGTTCCGGCAATCACCACATCACCCACTTTGAGTGTACCATTGCTGACAAGTACCGTAGAGACATAACCGCGTCCCTTGTCGAGCGAACTCTCGATGATGCTGCCTGTGGCCTTGCGGTTGGGGTTGGCCTTCAGGTCGAGCATCTCGGCTTCGAGCAATACCTTCTCCAGCAGTTCTTCAACGCCGATACCTTTTTTGGCACTGATTTCCTGACACTGGTACTTGCCGCCCCATTCTTCAACCAGCAGGTTCATGTTGGCCAAGTCTTCGCGAATCTTGTCGGGGTTGGCACCGGGCTTGTCAATTTTGTTAATGGCAAACACCATGGGCACGTTGGCGGCCTGTGCATGTGCAATGGCCTCCTTGGTGGTGGGCATGACAGAGTCGTCGGCTGCAACAATGATGATGGCAATGTCGGTGACCTGTGCGCCACGGGCACGCATGGCGGTGAACGCCTCGTGGCCAGGAGTGTCGAGGAATGTTATCTGACGGCCGTCCTTCAACTTCACGTTGTAAGCACCGATATGCTGTGTGATGCCGCCAGCCTCACCTGCAATCACATTGGTGTTGCGGATATGGTCGAGGAGCGAGGTCTTGCCGTGGTCTACATGTCCCATCACGGTGACGATGGGTGCGCGGCTGATCAGGTCGTTCTCGTCATCGGCTTCTTCAGTAATGGCTTCCTGTACTTCCGCACTCACATATTCGGTGGTGAATCCGAATTCTTCGGCCACCAGGTTGATGGTCTCGGCGTTGAGGCGCTGATTGATGGAAACCATGATTCCCACTGACATACAGGTGCCGATGACCTTCACCACGGGTACATCCATCATCGTAGCCAACTCAGACACGGTGACGAACTCTGTGAGTTTGAGCACCTTGCTCTGTGCTGCCTCGGCAGCCATCTCTTCAGAGATGCGCTCCTGGACGGCATCGCGCTTCTCCTTGCGGTACTTGGCACCTTTTTTGTTCTGTGTGGTTTTCGATGTAAGGCGTGCCAATGTTTCTTTTACCTGGCGTGCCACATCCTCCTCGTTCACCTCTATGGATTTCTGCGGACGACGGTCTTTTTTGTTTTTCTTGCTACCCTGCTGGTTGCCATTATTGTCCTGAAAGTTCTGATTGCCTCCCTTGTTCTTTTTCTTACCGCTGGCTTGTTGCTGTTGCTGCTGCTGTTTGGCAGCCTCTTCAATGTCTACCTTGCCAGAGCGGATGCGTTCACGTTTGCGTTTTTCGCCGGTGGCAGTGTTTCCGCCGTGCATTTGGGCGGCCTTTTCCTCGCGCTGTTTGCGTTTCTCTTCCTTGGTTTTTTTCTTCGGACGAGTGCTCTGGTTCAGTGTTGAGAGGTCTATCTTGCCCAGCACATTGACCTTCGGTGCCAGTTTCTCTTCACTTTTCAGTGTGAAGACCTCCTTAGCGGCAGGTGCAGTCGGTTCCGTTGCAGGCTGAACGGGTTCTTCTTGTTTGGCTTCCGGCGTTACTATTGTCTCGGTAGCAGGGGTTGCCGTTTCCTCAGCGGCAGGTGTCTCAACGGACTTCTCCGTTGGGACTGTCTGTACCTCCTTTTCCTGTTTCTCCACAGGCTGTGGCTCTACCTTGGCCAGGCTCTCGGCAGCAGCCGTTGGCTCGGGTTTCTTTTCGGGTTCAAGAGCGGGCTTGGGTGTTGTCTTAGGCTTGCCGATGCTGTCCAAGTCGATTTTTCCTAGCGGCTTGAACTGTTGCTGTCTTTGTGCCAGCAGTTCCTCGGTTTGTGTCTTGACGGGTTTTTCCGGCTTTTTCTCTTTCGGCTTCTTTGGAAAGAGTTTGTCGGCCTGTGTCTTTACGGCTTTGTCGCCACTGAACTCTTGCACCAGTGCCTCGTACTGTTCATCGGAGATTTTGGTGTTTGATGTGGCGTCTTCGCGTATTTCGCCCAGACTCTTTTTGTTTTTCAGGAAATCAACTGCCGTTTGAAGTCCTATATTCAGTTCTGATAATGCTTTGTTTAGTCTTATACCCATCTAATTCAAATTGATAATTGAAAATTGATAATTGATAATTACTCAAACTCTGCGCGTAGCACTTCGAGCAGGTGATCAACGGTTTCTTCTTCCAGGTCGGCCTTCTCGATGAGAATTTCGCGTGGAGCGTTGAGCACTTCCTTGGCAGTGTCGTAGCCCAGAGCTTTGATGGCATCGATGACCCACTGGTCTATTTCGTCGCTGAACTCGTCGAGGTAGATATCCTCGTCGCTTTCGCCCTCGTTGACCACACGGAATACATCAATGGTGTGCTCGGTGAGCATGGAGGCCAGTTTGATGTTCATGCCGCCCTTGCCGATGGCGAGGCTTACTTCCTCGGGCTGCAGGTAGACTTCGGCCTTATGGTTCTCTTCATCGAGCGTGATGCTGGTGACCTTGGCGGGCGACAATGCGCGCTGAATGAAAAGTTGGGTATTGCTGGTATAGTTGATGACATCGATATTCTCGTTGCCCAGTTCGCGTACGATACCGTGCACACGGCTACCCTTAACGCCTACGCAGGCTCCAACGGGGTCGATACGGTCGTCGAAACTCTCCACAGCAATCTTGGCGCGCTCGCCTGGCATGCGTGCCACGCGGCGGATGGCGATGAGACCGTCGGCAATCTCAGGCACTTCGGCTTCGAGCAGGCGCTTAAGGAACTCGGGGCTGGTGCGTGAAAGAAGAATGCGCGGATTGTTGTTTTCGTTCTGCACTTCTTTCACCACGGCGCGAACGGTCTCGCCCTTGTGATAGTTGTCTGAGGGAATCTGGTCCGACTTCATCAGGTGCAGTTCGTTACCCTCGTCGTCCATGAGCAGCACTTCGCGCTTCCACATTTGGTAAACTTCGCCACTGACGACGGTGCCTACCTTATCCTTGTATTTCTGGTAAAGGGCGTCGTGGTCCAGTTCCAGTATCTTCGATGCCAGTGTCTGACGCAGGTTGAGGATGGCGCGGCGTCCGAACTTGGTGAAGTCAACCGATTCCGACACTTCTTCGCCCACCTCATAGTCGGGCTCAATCTTTTGTGCGTCGGAGAGCGATATCTCCTTGTTCTCGTCTTTTACCTCGCCGTCGGGCACTACGATGCGGTTGCGGTGAATCTCGAAGTCGCCTTTGTCGGGGTTGACAATGACATCGAAATTCTCATCGCTGCCAAACATCTTTGCCAGCACATTGCGGAAACTCTCTTCGAGCACGCTCACCAGTGTGGTGCGGTCAATGTTTTTTGTTTCTTTGAACTCCTGAAAGGTCTCAAACATGCTGGGACCTTTTGCTTCTTTCTTTGTTGCCATTATTTATTGTTTTTTGATTTTTTCTTTTTATAGGTCTCATAGGACTCATAGGTCTCATAGGACTCATAGGTCTTATGGGGCCCATGGGTCTTACTTAAAATTAATCAGGTATTTGGTTGACTTAACCTCGTCCATTGAAAATGTTTTGTCTACATCCACCTTCACGGGGCGCTTCTTGCCCTCTGGCACCTGCTTTTCCTGAGTGGTAATGACAAAGGTGCGGCCGTCGACGCTCTTCAGCGTGCCTGCGATTTTCTTGCCTTCGGCATCTATCACCTCCACGTTGTCGCCCACATGGTTCTGGTATTGCTGTTCAACCTTGAAAGGCTGGCCCAGACCAGCCGAGCCCACCTCCAGTTCGTAGTCGCCCAGTTCGTCGCCCAGTTTCTCTTGCAGCGAGCGACTCAGGTTGGCGCAGTCTTCAATCCACACGCCGTCGGCGTGGTCTATTTCGATGACGATACGGTCGTCATCACACATCTCAATGTCTACCAAGAAGTAGCCCGACTGACCTTGCAGCCACTCTTCCGTCAATGTTTTTAATGTCTCTTTCGTTATCATTCTAACGTTGTTTAATAATAGAAATGAGAGACCCTTGCGAGTCTCTCATTCCACTGAACGGGTGCAAAGGTACGCATTTTCTGCGAATTTTGCAAATATTTCTTTATTTTTATATGGTAGGATGTGAAAGTTTTTATTGATGCAACCCTCACATGTCAGTTTTTTCCTTGTAAATCACTTTGTTGGCTCCACTAGTAATCTTCAATGCCTCGGGATGCTCCTTGATAAACGAGTCGATGTGTCGCACGCGCTTTTCCTCCAAAACCTCGTCCATGGCAATGAGGATGCCCGTTTCCTCCACATCGCCGAAACCATAGTTGATGGCTGTGCCGAAGAGTTTCATGGTGGGTGACAGACTCATGTAGGCATTCACAAGTGGTGGGATATTGTAGCCCAATGCGCGTATGTTCTGGTTCAATATACGATAGTCGTCCTTGAAGTTGTCCTTGCAGAAAATCTTAGCCAATTCTTGCTCGTCAGTCTCAATTTTCAGCGGTTTCATCGGAATAACCAGCCCTTCCTTATCGCCAAAATGCTTCTTCAGGAAGTAGAGAATCATGTCGCGTCCTTCGCGTATGTAACTGGGATACATGGTCATCTTGCCGAAGAAATATTTCACGTTGGGCATGATGACGGTGAGGGCTCCCAGGCCATCCCACAGATTGTCGAGTGCGAAAAGACTCTTGGCACCCATCCTTGAACTCTGGTATGGCAGCGAAACAAATGAACGTCCCAGTTCAATGGTGTAGGGCATGTAGTCGCGAATGAACTTCTCTGAGAAGTGGAACATGTGGCTCGTGGCCAGTTTGGGCTGCCCGTTGTCGTCCAGTTCCCATTTGGTGCCTTCCAGATAGCGGTAGCCGCCTATGATTTCGTTGGCCTCGGGGTTCCACACAATGAGTTGCTTATAGCAGTTCTCACAAGTGTCGAACTCGTCAATGTCAACCTCTTTCCCAGTGCCGCCGCCAGCCTCGCGGAAAGCAATCTCGCGCAGTCGGCCTATCTCGCGCATGACATTGGGAGCGTTATGGGCCGTGACGATATAGATTTTGTTGTTGCTCTTGTTGGTCATGCGCAGTTGCCGGTCGGGCGTCAGTTCGCGCTTCAGTACCTCAACGGGAATCGGATCAATGATAGGCTCTTCCATGTTTGTGTTATTGTGCTTGCTTTTGTTTTAGTGAGTAGACTTGCTCTTTTACGATTTTGGCCCATTCTATCGCAGATTTTTCCTTTGTAAAGGTCTGCCAAGGTATGGGTTTGCCGAACCTGACGGTAAAGGTGTTGCCCTTGTTTTTGAACATCTCGTCGCACAAGAAGAGCATGGCAATGTTCACTTTCTTCACGTAGCGGTCGCTGATGTTCGACAGGCGGTAGAAGAAATTGCTGTTGCGGCCCTCGAAATAAATGGGCACCACATCGCGATGCGTCTCAACGCTCTTGGTAACGAAAGTCTTTTTCCAGTCAAGGTCGCAAATGACGCCCTTGCGGCGGCGTGAACAGAGGCCTGCGGGGAACATGAGGATATGGGTGTCGCCGTTGAATCCGGCCTCGACCATAGCAGGGAAATTGCGTCCGTTCTTGCCGGTTTTGTTGATGGGGATGCATAATGGGACAAGTCCAGGCAGGTTCATCAGCAGGTCATTGACCAGATAGCGGAAGTTGCCGTCGTAGTGCTCGCCAATCACGGCACCTATGGCCACGCCGTCAATACCTCCCAACGGATGGTTGCTTACGAAGGTGTAGCACTTCCCGTCGTTTGGGTCTGGAAGGTTCTCAGTGCCTTCTACCTTGATGTTTACTTCTAGAAATTTGATGCAGGCCTGTAACCACTCCGTGCCTTTCTTATCGCGGGCACTCCAGAGAAAGCCGTTTACCTCGTCTTCGTGGGCAATACGTTTCAGCCACCATATCAGCGGACGTGGAAGCCAGCGGGCTTTTGCCCCCATCTTTCCGCGCAAGATTTTCTCAATGTCTACTGTTTTCTTAGTAATGACTTCCATGAGTGTATTGCGTAACGAATTGCAAAATTACGGAAAAACTTTTACTTTTGATACTTTTTTGGTGAAAAATATGTATCGTAGGCTCCTTTTTCACTTTTTTTTACGGCGCAGTGGGATTCGCAGCCCGTTGTAGGCAAGTCGGTGTCGATGGCAAGGATGAATCCTAAAATGTTGCACAAAACAACTGAAATGTGTAGAAAATGCGCCGCTGAAAAAATTTTTTTGCCTTTTGATAAAAATTTTGTGGGGAATTGTGGGGGATTGTGGAGGAAAATGCTTAACTTTGCACACGAAGTTCTTTAAATAAATGTACGTATGCGTTTTTTAGGTAATATAGAGGCCAAGACCGACGCAAAAGGGCGCGTTTTCCTGCCTGCCACCTTCCGCAAGGTGTTGCAGACGGCAGGTGAGGAAGTGCTCGTCATGCGCAAGGATGTGCACCAGAAGTGTTTGGTGCTCTATCCTGAAAGCACCTGGAACCGCCGTATGGATGCCCTGCTCGAGAAAATCAGCGAGTGGGACGATGTAGGACAGCAGGTGCTGAGGCAATACGTGTCGGAAGCCGAAGTGCTTACGCTTGACGGCAACGGCCGCTTCCTTATACCTAAGCGCTACCTGCAGATGGCAGAGATAAGCCAGTCCGTACGCTTTATAGGCATTAACGATGCCATAGAGATATGGGCGGCGGAGAAAACGATGGAGCCTTTCCTGCCGCAGGAGGAATTTGCACAGAAACTGAAAGCACTGATGATGACCGCCAACATCTGACGCAAATGGTTAAAATAGCAGAGACATATCACGTATCTGTCCTTTTAAAGGAAAGCGTCGACGGGCTGGATATCCAGCCCGACGGCATCTATGTAGATGCAACCTTCGGCGGCGGCGGCCATTCGAGGGAGATTCTAAGCCGGTTGGGGAAACACGGACACCTTTTCGGCTTCGATCAGGATGCCGACGCCGAGCGCAACATTGTCAGCGATGGGCGTTTTACCTTCGTCAGAAGCAATTTCCGGTATCTCAAAAACTGGAAGCGCTACTATGAGGTGGAGGCCGTCGACGGGCTACTGGCTGACTTGGGCGTGTCGTCGCATCACTTCGACGACGAGACAAGGGGATTCTCTTTCCGCTTTGATGCACCGCTTGACATGCGCATGAACAAGCGGGCTGGAATGACGGCTGCCGATGTGCTGAATAACTATAGCGAGCAGCAACTGGCTAATATATTCTATCTCTACGGCGAACTGAAGTGTGCAAGGCGTCTGGCCGCCATCATCGTGGCAGCACGACAACAGCAGCCTGTTACTACTACTGGCCAACTCCTGGCTCTGGTAGAGAAGGTCTTTGCACGTGAAAGAGAGAAGAAAGAGGTGACGAAACTGTTTCAGGCACTGCGCATCGAAGTGAATCATGAGATGACTGCTCTGCGCGAGATGCTCATGGGGGCTTGCACACTCCTCAAACCTGGAGGGCGTTTGGTTATCATTACCTATCACTCGCTTGAAGACCGTATTGTGAAGAACGTGATGCGCTCGGGCAATGCCGAAGGCAAGGTGAGCACCGACTTTTTTGGCCGCATGTCGTCGCCTTTACACCTTATTAATAATAAGGTAATAGTGCCTTCGGCTCAGGAACAGGAATCTAACCCCCGTAGCCGTAGTGCCAAGTTGAGAATAGCCGAGAAAATATAATCATACAAAACAAAAATGGACGAGGAGAAAATACAGCAGACGGAAGCAGAGGACAAGGCCGTAGAATTAGAAATCGTGGCCGAGCAGGATGACCATGAAAACGAGAATTCTGGTCAGCAGCCTGCATCCACCCTGCAGCAGATGAAACAACAGGCCAGCGAGGATGATGAAGCCCCCGCCGGTTCGCTCTCGCTGCGGCAGATTCTAGGTGGCGACTATTTGTTTTCTCTCGTCAAGAACCACATCATGCTCATACTGCTGGTGGTCTTTATTACCACGATTTATGTGGGAATACGCTATCAGTGCCAGCAGGACCTCATTGAGATGAACCAACTGGAGAAAGATTTGGAGAAAGCCAAGAACAAGGCTCTTTCAAGTTCCAGTAACCTCACGGAGATGTGTCGTCAGAGCAATGTGCTGCAACAGAATCAGGACACGTTGCTCAAACTGAGCGACCAGCCTCCTTTTATCATTGAAGTGCCTGAGGAGTGAGAAATATGAATCTGTAGACGAAGGTTGTTAAATATATAAAGCATTGACAAGGTGAGCAAGTTCAATAAAGACAAGGTAATGCAGCGCTATCTCATCATAGCAGTACTGCTGGCGCTGGTGGGCGTGGCTGTGATAGCCAAGGCCGGATACACTATGACCGCCAAGAAAAGTTATTGGGAAACGGTGGCCGAGCGCCAGAAGAGCGATAGTACCGCTATTCCTTCCCGCCGTGGCAATATCCTCAGTTGCGACGGACAATTGTTGGCAGGCAGCATTCCGGAATATAAGATATTTATGGACTTCCAGGCTGGTGATAAAGAGGATACGGCATGGACGCATAAGCGTGACACCTTGTGGTACGAGAACCTTGACACCCTCTGTGAAGGTCTGCACCGCATCTTTCCCGACTGGACGGCAGAACGGTTCAAAGCACGCTTGGAAGAAGGACGGTCAAAGGTCATCACCAATTCACGTACGGGTGTCAAGACCGTAGGTGCACGCCATTGGGCTGTGTGGCCTAAGCGCATCAGTTACAGCACATACTGCGAGGTGGCTGAACTGCCGTTTTTCAACCTTCCTCCCAACAAGGGCGGTTTCCACTTTGAGAAGTTTGCCTCACGCACACGTCCCTTCGGCTCGCTTGCCGAGCGTACTCTTGGTGACATCAGAAGTTTTGAGGGCGGACAAGATACTGCACGCTTCGGACTCGAACTCTACTACGATTCGATTCTGCGTGGAAAGAACGGCGTGCAGCGCAAAGAGAAGGTGCTTAACACTATACAGCCCATTGTTGTCATGCCGCCTGTCGATGGTGCCGACATCGTGACCACTATTGATGTGGGCATGCAGGATCTAGCCGAGGAAGCCCTTGTCGACGAACTGAAGAAATGGAATGCCTCTATGGGTGTTACTATCCTCATGGAAGTGAAGACCGGAGATGTCAAAGCCATTGTCAATATGCGTCGTGGCAGTGACGGTGAGTATCATGAGACCTATAACGATGCTATCAGTTATCGGTGTGAGCCAGGCTCGGTGTTCAAGGTGGCTTCGTTTCTCGTAGCCCTTGACGACGGCGTGGTTGATACCAGTTATGTCATCCATACAGGCTGCGGCATCATGCCCATGCATGGAGCCAAGATGAAAGACCACAACTGGCATCGCGGTGGCTATGGCGATATCAACGTGGCCCGTGCGCTTGAGGTGAGCAGCAATATCGGCGTGAGTTATGTCATTGACAAATTCTATGGCAGCAATCCCCGTCGTTATGTGGAGGGACTCTATCGTGTAGGAATAGGTGAAGACTTGAAACTGCACATCAACGGTTATCTGCCTCCCAACATCCGTATGCCTAATACCACAACGACCAACAGGGCTGAGTATTGGAGTAAGACCACGCTGCCCTGGATGTCGATAGGTTATGAGACGCAGATTGCTCCTATCAACACTGTGACCTTCTACAACGCCATTGCCAACAACGGAAGAATGATGCGTCCGCGCTTCGTGAAGCAGTTCGTGAAAGACGGCGAGGTGATTGAGGAGTTGCAACCAGAGGTCATCAAGGAGCAGATAGCCAAACCGTCGACCATTGCCACCATGCAGACCATCTTGCGCCATGTGGTGAGTCAGGGGTTGGGAAAGAAAGCAGGCTCGCATTCGTTTCAGGTGTCAGGAAAAACGGGCACTGCCCAGGTGGCCAAGGCAGGTGGCTATAAGAACGGCATGGTGGAATATTGGCTAAGTTTCTGTGGCTATTTCCCTTCCGACGATCCGCAGTACACCTGTATCGTCTGTCTGAAGAAGGCAGGACTGCCGGCATCGGGTGGTTCTATGTCGGGTGCGGTCTTCCATAAGATCTCCGAGGGCGTAATGGCCAAGAAACTGAAATTGCGTGTACAGGATGCTGCCGATTCGCTGTCGGTGTTCGTGCCCGATGTGAAGACTGGCGATGCTGCTGCAGCCAACTATGTGCTCAGCAAACTGAATATAAATGCCAACGATCTGCATTTGGCCGATGCACAGACAGAAGAAAACGTGATGCCTAATGCCGTGGGCATGGGAGCACGTGATGCTGTTTATCTGTTGGAGCGTCAGGGCATTAAGGTGCAGTTGCACGGTATGGGTCATGTGAAGCGTCAGAGCGTTGCTGCAGGCACGGCCTTGCATCCTGGCATGGTGTGTGTCTTGGAATTGGAACAATAAGAAAGTAAACGAGATATGAAACTGAACGAACTGATAAAGAATATCACGGTCAGTGCCATTGAAGGCTCGGCCGATGTGGATATCGTCGATGTTGATATTGATTCGCGTTGCGTGGCGACAGGGCATCTGTTCATTGCTATCAAGGGTACGCAGACCGATGGGCATCAGTATATACAGAAGGCTGTTGACATGGGTGCGGCCGCCATCCTATGTGAAGACATGCCTGTCGAGCGCCAGTCGGGCGTATGCTACATACAGGTGCCATCGACCGAGACGGCTGTCGGTCCTGTGGCCACTGTTTTCCATGGTGACCCTACTTCTCGTCTGAAGTTGGTCGGCGTAACAGGCACTAACGGTAAGACCACTATCGCCACCTTATTATATAATATGTTCCGTAAGTTGGGCTATAAGTGTGGACTGCTGTCGACCGTATGCAACTATATTGAGGGCGAGGCTGTGCCTGCCAGTCACACCACGCCCGACCCCATAGAACTGAACCGGTTACTGGAGCGCATGGCCAGTGTTGGCTGCGAATATGTGTTCATGGAGTGCTCTAGTCATGCCATTGCCCAGCAGCGCATCGGCGGTCTGAAGTTTGCAGGCGGCATCTTTACCAACCTGACGCGCGACCACCTCGACTATCATAAGACGGTGGAGAACTATCGCAATGCCAAGAAGGCTTTCTTCGACATGTTGCCTAAAGGTGCTTTTGCCATTACTAATGCCGACGACAAGAACGGTCTGTTCATGGTTCAGAACACCAAGGCCACGGTTAAAACCTATAGCACCCGCACCATGGCTGACTTCCGCGGCCGTATCATTGAGTGTCATTTTGAAGGAATGTATCTGGAGATCGACGGCCATGAGGTGGGCGTGCAGTTCATTGGCAAGTTCAATGTGAGCAATCTGCTGGCTGTCTATGGTGCAGCCGTAATGCTCGGACAGAAGCCGGAGGATGTTTTGCTGGTGCTGAGCACGCTGAAGAGTGTGGCCGGTCGTTTGGAGCCCATTCATTCGCCAGAAGGTTTTACTGCTGTGGTCGACTATGCCCATACTCCCGATGCCCTGGAGAATGTGCTGAAAGCCATCCATGAGGTACTTGACGGAAAGGATGGCCATATCATCACCGTGTGTGGTGCCGGAGGCAACCGAGATAAGGGCAAACGCCCGCTCATGGCTCAGGAAGCCGTAAAACAGAGCGACCGCGTCATCATTACGAGCGATAATCCCCGTTTTGAGGAACCTCAGGACATTATCAACGACATGCTTGCCGGACTGGATCAGCGCCAGATGAAGAAGGTGGTGAGCATCGTCGATCGCAGAGAAGCCATCCGCACCGCATGCATGATGGCTCAAAAGGGCGATGTCATCCTTATTGCAGGCAAGGGTCATGAGGACTATCAGGAGATTAAGGGCGTGAAGCATCACTTTGACGACCGCGAGGAGGTAAGAGCCATTTTTGAGGCATAAAGACGAAATAATGAAATAGCGAAATAACGAAATAACGAAACCATGCTGTACTATCTGTTTCGATTCTTAGAGCAATTCAATATCCCGGGGTCCCATCTGTGGAGTTATATCTCGTTCCGTGCTTTGTTGGCACTTATCTTGTCGCTGGTTATCTCTGCCTGGTTTGGGGAATTCTTTATCAAGTGGATGAAGCGCCGCAAGATTTTTGAAACCGAACGCGATCCGTCTATCGACCCCTTCGGTGTAGAAAAGAAGGGCGTGCCTACTATGGGAGGACTCATCATCATCGTCAGTATACTGGTACCAGTTTTGTTGCTTGGCCGTATTCGCAATGTATATCTCATTCTCATGATTGTAACTACCGTGTGGCTTGGCTTTCTGGGCTTCATGGACGACTATATCAAGATTTTCCGCCGTAACAAGGCTGGCCTGAAAGGCAAGTACAAGATTGTGGGACAGGTGACAATTGGCTTCATCGTGGGACTGGTGCTCTATCTGAGTCCTGATGTGGTGATGCGCGAGAACATCAGTGTGCCGCAGCAGAACAACCAAGTAGAGATTGTGAAGCACGAGGCAGAGCCGCACAAGTCGCTGAAGACCACCATCCCGTTTACCAAGCACCACAACCTGAGTTATTCAGAAATAATGTCGTTTGTGGGTAAGCATAAGGTGGCCGCAGGCTGGATTCTGTTTGTTGTCATGACCATCTTCGTAGTGACGGCTGTGTCGAACGGTGCCAACCTCAACGACGGCATGGACGGTATGTGTGCCGGCAACTC
>CAMHDT010000018.1 GCA_946183985.1 uncultured Prevotella sp. | reverse complement strand
ATTTATTTTCACCCTGTATCAGTTGTTGACAATAACTGTGGATAACCATGTGGAAAACACAGTGAAAAACTTATGAAAACACACAGCGACGATTCCGATGCATGGATATCCACGTGCTTTTCCATCTGTTTTTTGAAAGATTTCCACTCTTTTTTGCCGAAAAAAGATATAAACTTCGTAATTTTGCACCAGATTATGAAACGGTGGATAAATGATTCATTCTGCTCATTATCAGCACGAAACAATTCACAACAGATGTTCACTACTCAAAATCACTAATGGATAAAAGAATGAGCAAGAAAACAGCCAATGAGTTATCAACTTATCAACGGCATATCATACTACTCATTTTCTATTTTTAAAGAAAAAGAAAAAATAAAAAAATAATAATGTCATGTTGAAAAACAAGTGGATTGAACAAGGTTTCATTGACGAGCCGGCAGACAAAGATCTGGATTTGAAGACCGAGATTCGTAGACTCTGCAAAGAGAAAGATGCCATTATTCTGGCACATTACTATACAGTGGGCGACATTCAGGAGGTGGCCGACTTTGTGGGCGACTCACTGGCTCTGGCCCGCAAGGCTGCAGAGACCGATGCAAAGATGATGGTAATGTGCGGCGTACACTTCATGGCAGAGACCTGTAAGTTGCTGTCGCCGGAGAAAACGGTGCTGTGTCCTGACTTGAATGCAGGTTGCTCGTTGGCCGACAGTTGCAAGGCCGAGGACTTGAAGAAGTTCAAGGATGAACATCCTGGCTATCAGGTCATCTCGTATGTCAACACCACGGCAGCCGTGAAGGCATTGACTGATGTGGTGGTAACCAGCGGCAATGCCAAGAAGGTTGTAGACCAGTTGCCACAGGACGGTAAGTTCATCTTCGGTCCTGACTATAATCTCGGTAACTATATCAACGAGGTCACAGGCCGTGAGATGTTGCTCTGGAATGGTGGCTGTCATGTGCATGAACGTTTCTCAGTCACTAAGATTATGGAGTTGAAACAGCAGTATCCCCATGCTGTGGTAATGGCCCATTTGGAGTGTAAAGGTCCTGTACTCGCCATAGCCGATGTAAAGGGCTCTACGGCCACTATGCTGACCTATGCGCAGAATTCCTCAGAGAAGCAGTTTATTGTGGCTACAGAGGCTGGAATACTGCACGAGATGCAGCGCACCTGTCCTGACAAGGAATTTATCCCTGTACCGCCTGAAATATCAGAGAGCGGACTGGAATGCTCATGCAACGAGTGTCAGTATATGAAGATGAACACTTTACTCAAGGTCTACAACACACTGAAGTATGAATGGCCGCAGGTGGAGGTAGATGCTACCGTGGCAAAAGAGGCTGTGAAACCCATTGAAAGAATGCTTGAGTTGTCGTAATCAAGAGATTAATTATTGCCTTTCACAAACCGATATATCTTTATTCTTATTTGGTCAATAAGAATAGAGGCGGCATAGACCGTGAGTACAAAGGCTATAAGGGCTGGGATGGATATATAAAGCGGTAGTTCTGAGTATATATTAGTCACGGTCTTGGCATACACGTTATCGTAGAACAGCGGGAAACAATGAATGAGAAAGGCGGCAAAACTGGAGGCGGCAATCCAGTTGATTACTCTGTTGTAGCCTATGTCTATTCTGCTGAATACCAAGAGGAGACAGGCAGAAGCCAGAATGATGAGTGGCGATGAGAACCGCCAGGCTATCTGAAGCAATGTGATGCTATGATATTGCTTTGCTATGACGGCTATGCCCCAGTTCACGCTGATAAGAATGAAATAGAATGAAAGTAATCTGCCGGAAGAGATATGTCTGAACTTCGTTTCAAAGCGGTGCAGATAGGCTCCCAGCATATAGAGAATGATAAATGAAATGGGAGAACATCCTTCCATGTAGCCCGACTCCCAAGTATTGATCCAACCGTAGATGCTCTGCATGGTTATAATAGCCAATACCACCGTGAGCAATAATTTGTGATTGGCCTGTTTGATAAACGGGTTCAAAGCAGGTGCCACCAGGCAGAGCATCAGGTAGACAGGAATGAACCAATAGTCGTCCATGATAACCACATGAATCAGAAAACGTGGTGAAAAACTGATGTTTGGAAATACCAACATCATAACGACATAGAGCAGTACCGAATAGAACAGCACCTGAAACACCAGTGACTGTATTTTTTTCCATTTAAGGTTGATGCCATACCAGCCAGACAACAATACAAACATGTCTACGCATACAAAGGTAGCCGAGGTGAAGAAAAGATTCACTATGTGCGTTGTTTCGAGCGTGTCAGGAAACAAACGGTCGCCTATCTGGTCTATCTCTCCACACACATGAAACAGCATGACCAGAAGCATGGCTACGATGCGATAGAGTTCCATGTTGGAATCACGTCTTTTTGTGTTGTTCATTTTATAAACCGTTTTTTCCCATCAACAATATATATTCCAAACTTAGGATTATTATTTTTTTGTCCGTTAATATGGAAAGTATTTCCTTTACTATTTGTAGTTAAATTAGGAGTATTAATTTTATTAGGTAATAGTTGCCCATTTATCCATTTTTGACGTTGAGTAAACCATGTTAATGCATCTTGAATATTCTCATTGACAGTAGATACAGGATAACCCCATCGTTGTCCGTCATACGGTCTTGACTCTTGTATTGCTATTGCTGTTTGTGAAGAAGCAAAATCATTAAGGAAAGATTTAATGCCTTCAAAGATATCTTCAGACTTTTGATTCCATATTGTTATATAAGCATTTAAAAATTCACTATTTTTATTTTCAAATAACTGATTAAAGTAGAAAAAATCATCTGTTCTGATTCGTGACCACTCATTATTTGTTTTCATAATGGAACCAAAGTCCCAAAGAGTAGCCATAGTGAGTTTTGAGTCAGGTGTATTGTCATATTTTGTAAGATAGACATTTGCTCCTCCGCTATCATAAGTTCCAAGTATATCGTGTGCCATCATCCACGCAGCAAAGGAATAGACATCTATATAATCATTATATGTGCCTTCAACGATAGAGTGTTCCATCGTATTTAATGTTTGTTGTATGTAACTTATTTGTTCATTCGTAACATCTTTGTCATCAGGATATTTGAAAGTGTATTTCTTTTCACTTTCCGTATTGAACCATACATTTTCATTCCACCAATATGCATCACATTCGATAATATATCCTGTCTGTTTATCGACATTAATACGACAATCGGCATTACGCTTAACAGACTCCAAAAGCATATATATACCACGATAGTCATCATTAATATAGAGATTAACAAACATATAAGCTGGTGTCCATTTACCTAGTCCAAGTAGTTCATTTATTTTTAGCCCAATCATGGTATTGAGCATATCGCCACCATCATCAATAAGAACCCAGTTTTTATCATAATAAGTAGAGTCACCTCTACCCAACATATCATTCTTTTTTTCAAGTTTTATTTTATATGGTTTCTTAACACTATAATAAGCACTGGTATTTCCGCGAATTTTTATGGTCATTCCATGTCTGTCTTTCTCATATTCACCACTATCAAAAATAGTATCACCTTGCATAATAAGAACAGACCTTCCTGGTACTTTAGTAACATTTGTAATACTGATGCCAAAAGCATTTTCAGGTGCAAAAACAAACTCACATTGTGGCTCCTCTCCATTGATAGTATGAATATCAAGTATAGGCAATCCGGTTTGTCCTAAAACACTTATTGTGAGCAATAGGAAAATTAGTGTAAATACTTGTTTCATGGCTTACTATTAATTACATTGCTAGCGAGAAGAAACATAAATGGCATCAGAGGGTCTTTGAAGCGTGTCTCACCATGCATCACAAGGACAATGGCTAATGAACCGCCTACAACGATGAAAAGCGGTAGAAAAAGCACTTTGAACCGTCGTTGATGGATGAGTGTGACTATACCTTTAATGGCCATCAGCAGTAATACGACATAGACCAATAGAGAGAATAGCGCCAACCACTGTGCTATTGACATAGTGGAAGCCTCAGTTGCAAGGTGTCTGATGGGAATAGTTATGAAATTATTTTCAGGCAATGACTTGTCGTTTAAGAAAACAGACATATTGTCGTAGTCGCTCTGATACATATAATAGAGGCGGCCTGGAATTTTCTTTATATAGGTTATCTTATGGTCTTTCAGCCATTCCAGACTTCGCTCACGCCATATCCGTTCAAACTGAAAGCAGTTCATTGTGTCGTGATTCTCTATATAGCGGGGAGTGCCTTCTGGCCAAATGGGCTGTCCCCAGTGAGGAGCCACCTCAGCACCGTCGTAACACTCATCGACCATGGAAAACCAATAACTGCGGGCTTGATATACAAAATGACCTGTGCGAAGATAACAGGAAGTACCAATAATAGCGATGAAAAGCACATAGCCGGCTATTATCTTTATGGTATTTTGTAGGCAATGACGGCGATATGTAATAATAAGGTATAGAATGATGCTGACAAGGAAGATTGTTGCTGTAGGACGGAACCAATTAGCCAAAGCAAGCGTGATGCCGGCTATGAAAAGATTTCGTTGGCTGACTGCTATCCAGACAGCAGTCATTGCTAAGCAGGTAGAAGGTATCTCGCTGGAAATCATGGTGCTCTGTCCCCAGTTGTTTGGATAGAGCATAAACAGTATCATGGTAATAACGGCTATGCGCTGGCTGAACAGTTGTTTGGCAATTAGTCCTGTCAGCAGACAGATGGCACTCTTCATGAGACACATTAAAAGAAGTACAGGCCAGATAGCGTTTGTGAGCCATAACGACAGTTCAACGAGATTGATGATGCCGATATTCCAGATGAAAGGCACCTCATTATAGATAGTGGTTGTAGGATAAGGCTGGCCTTCTTGAAGACAGTGGCGGGCATACTCTAGATAGCCTTCACCATCGTTGGTGGGCGTATAGCCAAAGATTAGCAGGACAGCGAGTAACCACAGAAAGTAGCCGGCTGTTAGCAGAAAGAATGGCCGGTTTACCTGATAATGGCTATCTTGCATACCGTTCCTTTTTCGCCTTTACTGGTGGCTGTGGCTACCATATAGACGCCGCTGGCCACTTTCCTACCCTGTTTGTCGCATCCGTCCCAAGTGAATGATCCTCCGTTAGAGCGTCCCTCGGCAATGACCTTACCACTGGAAGAAGTGATTTTAACATCAGCATCCAGTGTCAATCCAACGATATTGATTAGTCCCGTGTAGTCAGGTGTCACAGGATTGGGATAGGCATAGACATTATCTTTGGTCATCTTCGTAGCCGTAGTGGTTGCATCGCTGATATAGGAGCAGAGACCATTTTCCGTACCAAAGAACACTTCGCCAGTATCATTATTAATGGCTATGGATTCAATATTGTTAGAAAGTAATGGGCTATTAGCAGTAGTAAAGTGTTGAATCTGTGTCATATTGTCTGCACTTATCAGATAAACACCAGTTCCTTTTGTGCCAAACCATTTGCGTCCACCACCATCAATAGCAATACAATTTGTAACTACATCAGAAAGCAGATAGTCAGCATAATCTGTACCATCGTTTCGTGGTACTTTTACTTGTGTCAGATAGGTATCAGTATTTGTGATATTGTTTTTTTCGATCATGAAAGGGCCTCTATTGGTGCCTATCCATATGTTATGTTCCAAATCCTCGACGATACAATAGGGTGTGTAATTAGTATATGATGTTCCATCTTGATTGATGATGGTCTTGAAAATATTAACAAATGAGTCATTATTTGTATCGTAACAATAGAATGATGGAAGTTCCCAGTTATTGTTAACAAACCAGAGATAGCCACGACTATCGAATATGGGAGATTGCATCCCTTTCAGACTTTTATTATTATTAGTCAGTTCTGATTTCTGATGTGAAATCCATTTGCCATCAGGAGTGTATTCGAAAAGATTGGCTAATTTTCGGGTACTACTATTTAAGCACCATAGTGTGGCATCATCCTTAAAACATAAACCCTCAACGAGAACATAAGAATTCTCATTACTAGTGGTTGCTGTTTGAAGAGGACTATTATTTAGATTATAAGCCTTCAACAATGTTCCATTTTGGAATTCGTAAAGACCACTTCTTCCACCTGCAAAGATGTGTTCTGGATTATTAGGGTCGGCATCTACAGTTAGATTATCAATGTAATCCCATCCAGTAATTTCTTCGATATTATCTTGTAGAAATGTCCACTCATTATTGTAAAATATCTGAATTGTTCCTGGACGATTGAGTTCAAGACCTGTTTCATATCCACCACCGCTGGTATAGAGGCGGTTGTGTTTAAAGCGCATAAAGCCAAAGTTATTAAACTTAGGCCCTCCGGGCTTCAGCGTTTTGACGGTTGCAATGTATTTCTCCCAATCGTCATTGATGGTCGATGGCGGCAGGTTGTTAGGATATTCAGGATGGTTCTTGGTATAGGTATCGCTGATTTCACCGCGCTGCATGTTCACCTTGACAATGCCGAAACGGGCATACAAGTAAGCATAGTCGCCATCAATGGTAAGACTGTCAATGGTCTTGTCGTCGGTCATGGCTTTGCGGTAGAGTGCTGATATATTGCTGATGTTCCCGTCAAGATCCATCAGGTCGATATTGCTGTTCTGATAGACGATGATGAGACGTTTCGCCTGCTGGTTCCAGGCAATGTGTGTGATATAGGTGTCGCTGAGCGTGTTTACCTTGTCGTAAGTAGTGATGCTATGGTCGTTGAGATGATAACTGTAGAGTCCGTTTGAGGCCCGTACGAAGAGTGTGCTACTGCCTGCCTTTACTATCTGTTGTGGCTCATAATACGACACATAGGCACGCCAAGTGCCTATCTGCGCCATCGACCATTGACCATTGACTATTGACAATAGTGTAAGAAATGCTATGAGGGCCAGTCTCTTCATACCATATATTTTATTTTAGGAGATAATCAGCCAGTTTTGCTGTGGCTCGTCCACGATGACTGATACCGTTTTTCTGTTCGGCAGTCATATCAGCAAAGGTATGGTCGAAGCCTTCCGGGCGGAAAATAGGGTCGTAGCCAAAGCCCTCTGCCCCACTCCGCTGTCGTGTTATCTCGCCGTTGACAATGCCTTCAAACAAGTGTTCCTGCTTGATGCTACTGCAGCCGCAGGGACAGATGTCTTTCTTCTGAATCAAGGCAATGACAGTGCGGAAGCGGGCTTTGCGGTTGTCTTTATCGGCAAGTTCACGGAGTAGACGGGCCATATTTGCTTCACTGTCATGGCTCATAGGACCTATGGGACTTATGGGACCTATGGGACCTATAGGACCTATGGGACTTATGGAACCTATGGGACCTACCCCTTCCATACTGGCATAGCGGGCACTGTATACGCCGGGGGCACCGTTGAGGGCTTCCACCTCAAGGCCAGTGTCGTCGGCAAAGCAGTCGATGTGATAATGGTCGTAAACGTAGTGTGCTTTCTGCAGCGCGTTTTCTTCCAGTGTCTGTCCTGTCTCAGGGATATCGACATCGCAGCCAATATCCTTCAGCGACAACACCTCTACCCTATCGCCGAGAATCTGTCTCACTTCCTGCAGTTTGTGCTGATTGTTGGTTGCGAATACTATTTTCATTTTCCTGTTCTATTTTAACTTTGATTTGGTCAAAGCCTTCGCCAAAGACACCGATGACGGCACTTTGCGATACAAAGGCTTTGGGATCAATCATCTTGATGAGACGGAAGATAGTGACGCTCTCGCGCTTCTTGGCCAGTATGCAGAGCACCTTGCGTTCCTTGCCGGTATACCATCCGTGGCCGTCGAGGATGGTGACACCATGGTCCATCTTGGTGCCGATGGCATTGGCTATCTCTTGCCATTTGCTGGAGAAGATAAGGAACTGTACCGACTGTCGCTGACGGTTCATGAGATAGTCGAGCATAAAATTCTCAACCACCATGGTACAGAGTCCGAACACCACCATATGTGCTCTTTGCAGCGGTTCGCCGAATTCCGGTATAAGCAGACATGAGCCTATGATAACCAGGTCGAGGAACGCGAGCACAGTGCCGAGTGATATGTCATGGTATTTATTGACCGATGCGGCAATGATGTCGGTACCTCCTGTAGAGCCGTTGTTAAGGAAGACGATGGCCAGTGCTGAGCCTGTCATGATACATCCTATGAGCAGCGACATGAAATTCTGTCCTTCGCCCAGTATCTTCACATAGTTGCCGGCATCGTCTACTGGCATGAGTCCTTGGAACATGCCTAATAGTATTGACAGCATGGTGAAGGCATAGATGGTCTTGGTAAGGAATTTCAGTCCAAGTATGCGCAGTGCGATGAGCCCCAGCACCACATTGATGATGAAATAGGTGTAGGAGATGGGGAATCCTGTGGCATAGAAGATGATGGCCGATATACCCGTGACGCCGCCTGTCACTATCTTATAGGGCATGAGGAAGACAGTGAAGCCGAATGAATAGAGCAGCAGGCCAAGTGTGATGAACGCATAGTCCTCTATCTCCTTCAATATGAGTTTGTGATTGATGGTCATAATTTCAGTTCACAGTTCACATGGTCATAATTTCAGTTCACAGTTCACATGGTCATATTCACAGTTCACAGATTCCGGCAGTCAGTTTCTCACTTGCATACGATGTTCACCATGCGCTTCGGCACAATGATGACTTTGACGATTTGCTTGTCTTCTACATATTTGGCCGTGCGCTCGTCGCTGCGTACGATCTGCTCGATGGCAGCACTGTCAGCATCGGCAGCCACCTGGATTTCAAAGCGTGTCTTGCCGTTGAAGGCCACGCCCATCTTAGCCTGGCTCTCCACCAGATATGCTTCGTTCCACTGTGGCCACTGTGCATTGCAGACGCTACCCTGTTCGCCTAATGTTTCCCACAGTTCTTCGGCAATATGTGGTGCAAAGGGGGCAATGAGGATAACGAGATTCTTCAGCATTTCCTTATTTCTGCACTTCTGCTGTGACAGTTCGTTGACACAGATCATAAAGGCAGAGATAGAGGTGTTGTAAGAGAACTGCTCAATGTCTTGCGACACCTTTTTGATGAGTTTATGTACTGACTTGCGGTTTTCGGCTGTTGCCTCGCCCTCTTCAAATCCGTTTTGGTAGAGGTTCCAGAACTTCTTGAGGAAACGGTGGCAACCGTCGATGCCGTTGGTGTCCCATGGCTTCGACTGCTCTACGGGACCGAGGAACATCTCATAGAGGCGCAGTGTGTCGGCACCATATTTCTCAACAATCATGTCTGGGTTAACCACGTTGTACATAGACTTCGACATCTTCTCAACAGCCCATCCGCAGATGTATTTTCCGTCTTCCATGATAAACTCGGCATTCTCATATTCAGGACGCCATGCCTTGAAGGCATCAATGTCAAGGATGTCGGCCGATACAATGTTCACATCGACATGGATGGGTGTGGTCTCCTTATAATTGTCTCTCAGGTTGAGCGAGACGAACTTACCCTTATCGGCGCCTTCGTCTTCAATGCGATAGACGAAGTTTGAGCGTCCCTGGATCATGCCTTGGTTCACCAGTTTCTTGAAGGGCTCCTCCTCGCAGGCATAGCCGCTGTCGTAGAGGAACTTGTTCCAGAAACGGCTGTAGATGAGGTGGCCTGTAGCGTGTTCGCTGCCGCCCACATAAAGGTCCACATTGCGCCAATATTCGTTGGCATCCTTTCCCACGAGTGCTTTGTCGTTGTGTGGGTCCATATAGCGCAGATAATAGGCGCTGGAGCCGGCGAAGCCAGGCATGGTGTTGAGTTCGAGCGGGAAGACAGACTTATGGTCTATTTCTGAACAATCGACCACACTGTCGGTCTTGGTGTCCCAGGCCCAATGCTTGGCTCGGCCCAGTGGCGGCTCTCCTGTCTCGGTGGGCTTATACTCGTCGATTTCCGGCAGTTCCAGTGGCAGACATTCCTTGGGAATCATATAAGGCATGTTGTCCTTGTAGTATACGGGGAAGGGCTCGCCCCAGTAGCGCTGGCGCGAGAAGATGGCGTCGCGCAGGCGATAGTTGACCTTCACGCGGCCCAGGCCCTGTTCGGTGACGAACTTCTTTGTAGCGGCAATGGCCTCCTTGACGGTGAGTCCGTTGAGGCTGAACTTGCTGGAAGCCGAGTTGCACATGATGCCCTCCTTGGCGTCGAAACTCTCTTCAGAGACATCGGCCCCTTCGATGACGGGAATGATGGGCAGGTTGAAGTGGCGTGCAAAGGCATAGTCGCGGCTGTCGTGGGCAGGCACGGCCATGATGGCTCCTGTGCCATAGCCTGCCAGCACATATTCAGCAATCCAGATGGGAATCTTTTCTTCTGTAAACGGATTGACGGCATATGAGCCTGAGAACACGCCCGTGACGCTGTGGTCCATCTGTCGTTCGCGCTCGGTGCGCTTCTTCACGTAAGCGAGATAATCGTTTACTGCGGCCTGCTGTTCAGGCGTGGTCAGTTCGGCCACGAGTTCGCTTTCAGGAGCAAGCACCATGAAGGTGACGCCAAACATGGTGTCGGCACGGGTGGTGAAAATGGTGAAGTGCTTGTCGCTGTCGGCCACCTTGAATTCCACTTCTGTGCCTTCAGAGCGGCCTATCCAGTTGCGCTGGGCCTCTTTCAGCGAGTCGGTCCAGTCTATCTCCTCCAGTCCGTCGAGCAGGCGCTGGGCATAGGCACTGGTGCGCAGGCACCACTGTCGCATCTTCTTTTGTTCCACGGGATAGCCGCCGCGTTCGCTCACGCCGTTGACCACCTCGTCGTTGGCCAGCACGGTGCCCAGTGCCGGACACCAGTTGACCATGGTCTCGGCCAGATAGGCAATGCGGTAGTTCATGAGCACTTCCTGCTTTTTCTTCTCAGAGAAGTTGTGCCAGTCGCTGGCGGTGAAGTGCAGTTCCTCGGTGCCAAGGGCGCCGCAGTTCTCGGTGCCCATGAGTTCGAAGTGCTCAATGAGTTTGATGGTGGGCTGTGCCTTGTGGCTGGAGGTGCTGTAGTAACTCTTGAACATGCGCTGGAAGGCCCATTGCGTCCAGTGGTAGTATTTCGGGTCGCAGGTGCGCACCTCTCGGTTCCAGTCGAACGAGAAGCCTATCTTGTCCAACTGCTCGCGATAGCGGTTGATGTTCTGCTCGGTGGTGATGGCGGGATGCTGTCCGGTCTGTATGGCATACTGCTCGGCAGGCAGTCCGTAGGCATCGTAGCCCATGGGGTTGAGCACGTTGTAGCCCTTCAGGCGCTTGTAGCGTGCATAGATGTCGCTGGCAATGTATCCCAGGGGATGTCCCACATGCAGTCCTGCGCCGCTGGGGTAAGGAAACATGTTGAGTACGTAGAATTTCTTCTTCGTCTCGTCTTCCACCACGCGATAGATGCCGCTGTCAATCCATCGCTTCTGCCATTTTTTCTCAATGTCTCTGAAGTTGTATTCCATTATATTGTCTGTTTTTTGTTATCTGAACAGGGTTGAATGGCAACAAATGCCATTATCACAATTTGCAAAGATACGATTTCTTGCCGACACTGCAAAATGTTTTGCCAAAAAACTTGATTTTACAGGGATGTAGAGGTGCCTGACAGGCTCAATGAGATGAAGGATACTATGGCTGAGAACATGATGACATAAACCATGATAGACACAACTGCCAGCACTGCATTGGCCAGTGTGCGCCAGTAAGAGTAGCCCGACAGTTGCTTCAGCGGTATGAGTGGAAGCAACAGCGTGGCATAGTCGAACATGAGGTTGTTGATGCAGAAGAAGTTGGCCACGATGGAAACGATGGTCATCATGTTGAACGAATAGACCAGGGCCACGAACAATTCAGGGTAGCGCAGGTCGGGATAGGCCGGACAGCGGTAGAACAGCAAGTAGAGCGGTCCGGAGACGATGATGAGCACCAGCAGGTTGAAAATATTGGCATGACTGGTGAACAGGCGGAATACTTCTTTGTTTATCTGTGATGAGTTGTAGGCACTCTGTGATTCTTCAAAGCCTGTCTTGAATGACTCAAGATTGGCGTTGGTGCTGTCGGCAGGTGCCGTGTCTGTAAGGTCGTTGATGAGGTTGAACTGCATCTGGTTGATTTCGTCCATCGTCTGCTCTGCCTCCTGAAAATAGTTCCTGCCCATGATGTTCATGCCGCTGTTGACCACGATGCTTAGTGTGACGAGCAGGAAAAACATCTTGAAGGGCGGGAAATAGGCCATTTGCATGCCCTGCAGATAGTCGCGGATCATATAGCCCGGACGAAACAGCAGGTCGCGAATGGTGCGGAACATGCTCCGGTTGCCGAGGCCCCACACATCAAGAAACAGCAGGAAAGCCTTTATGGCCGAGTAGCGACCTATGCGTGCCGACTGCCCGCAGCGTGGACAGTAGTTGCCTGCGAAGTGTGTGCCGCAGGTGGTGCAGGTGTGCTCTTCGTCAGACATGGGTGCCACTTGGTGTGGCTGCTGCTGCCATGCCTTGAAGGCTTTGTATTTTTCTCTTAGTGTGGCCATGGGTGCAAAGATACGGAAAAGGTACGAACAAAATAGTTAAATGATGCAAAAATCTACAGATTTTTACACATTTTCCATCGTGAGTGAACTTTTTGTGCACTTTTAACGCCTAATTTTGCACCCGAACTTCAGACAATAGAAACCAAAAAAAATGAAAACCATGAATGAAACACACACCAGTCGCGACATGCGACTAACGGCCGAGCGCGCCCTGGCGGCAGAAGTGGGCGAAGTGCTGCAACGCGGCACACAGGAGCACCTGCAGTGGCAGGGCTCGAGTATTGACTTGATGGAAGCCTTGCACACGGCTTTTTGCACCTATACGCTGTGCGACGACGAAGGGCAGATGCTCTCGTTCACAGCCATTGTACAGCGCACCTGCCACATGCTGCACACGCCGGTGCCCAGAAACCCCTATGAGTGTGCCGCCAGGGGCCGACGCCGCAAGGGACAGGTGCGCCGCCCCTACATGGAGCGCTATGCCATGAAAGTGCTGTCGGACCCCAGTCGGCGGCCCCTGTGGGAGCAGATAACCACATGCTGACATTGCTTTTACCTTGAAAAACACAAACAAGCCGGATTGTTCTTCCACGGAGAAGACAGTCCGGCTCTTCTGTTTTCATCACTTTGACATCGTGTTTTCATCACTTTGGCATCGTCAGGAAAATGTCGCTATTTCCAACAGACTACTCCGTTATGACCTCAAATGTATTGTCTTGAATGCTAATGGAGTTCGTGTTGTAACCCAAAGGAATCTGTCTTGGACTCTAATGCAGTTCGTCTTGGATTTCAATGGAGCCTGTTTTGAACGCTAACGGAGCCTCCGTCAACGTTCAAAACAGCCTCCGTTGGGTTTCAAGACAGCCTCCGTTAGACCCTGACGGAATACTCCGTTGCAAACAGCACGGAATGCGCAAAAAAGTCCTTCGTTTTTCTCGCCTGTGTTCTCGCCTACCCTTGTTTGCAGGTGAGCAGGAAAGGACGTAACTTTGCACCGGCATTGAGATGCCTTACACCTTATTTATTAATTAAACACACACAAGTATCATGAAAAACAGAGTTGACTACAATGAGAAGTTGGCCGAGCACTTTACCCTCGGCGAGATGGTCAGATCGGCCACGGCACGAAGGCTGAACATCAGAAACGTACCTAATGAGGCCCATGTGGAATGTCTGCGTGCCCTCTGTCAGCAGGTGCTCGAACCTTTGCGGCGGCGTTTCGGCGTGATCCGCATCACCAGCGGCTACCGCTGTCCGGCACTCAACGAGGCTGTGGGAGGGGTGAAAAACTCGCAGCACATGCGCGGCGAGGCGGCCGACATACACTGCGGCAGCATTGACGAGGCCAGGAAAATGGTGGTGTTCATGAGGGAGAACCTCGTGTTCGACCAGTTGCTCCTGGAGCGTATCATGGGCAACGGGTGCTGCTGGATCCATGTGTCGTACGTTGTTGAAACGGAACGGCGTTGCAACAGACAGATGGTGAGGTTCGTAAGTATCTGATAATCAACATCCTTTTATTTTCTCGCCTGTGTTCTCGCCTGCGGAAACTTGCATTCGCCTGAAAAATGTTGTACCTTTGCATTGTCAAAACCAACATCGCGATACATGGCAAGACACGAGAACTTATTACATTTATTTACCATTTAAAACACACAAACAATTATGAAACTCATTTATCAGAAGTATCAGAACAACAACATGGAGTCGAAGGCCTACGGAAAGTGGTATGGCCGAGTCACCATCAAAGAAACCGTGAACATTGAGCAACTGGCTACCAAAATGCAGGACAACTGCACCGTGAAACGCGCCGACATACTGGCCGTGCTGAGCGAACTGGGACCCACCATGCGCGACATGCTTCAGGACTCGAAGCGAGTAAGTATCCCCTATCTGGGAACTTTCAAACTGGGCATCAACACCATTGGCGCTCCCACCCCTGAGAAGTTCACCGTGAAGGACAACATCAAGAACGTGCACGTGGTTTTCCAGCCTGTGACCCGTGTGGATGTTACCGGCAAGCGCGTGAAGGAACTGGTTAGTGGCACTAGTCTGGCCGAAGACACTGACTACCAGGCTCCCAAGTCGGAAGTTGTCCCTGGCAACGGCGAAGGCGGCAGCACCACCGAGCCCTAAGACCATTGTCTGACTATTGTATCATTTTTCCTTAATTAAAAAACAAAAGTACCATGAAAAACAAAGAAACCTGGAAGTTTATCCTGCAGACTGCCATAGCCATCCTTACGGCTATCGCTGCTAGTCTGGGCGTGCAGAGTTGCATGACGCTCTGATGGCTTGTGCCACGGCATAGGCGGTGGTCCAAGCGGCCTGAAAGTTAAAGCCACCCGTAACGCCGTCTATGTCGAGCACCTCGCCTGCGAAGAACAGGCCAGGACGCGTGCGGCTCTCCAGACGCACAGGGTCTACGGCACTCAGGGAAATGCCGCCACAGGTCACAAACTCGTCTTTGAAAGCCGCACGGCCTGCTATTTCGTAATGGTCGTTCACCAGCGTGTTCACCAGTCGGTTCATCTCTTTCCGGTTGAGACTGCCCCAAGGGGCATGGGCTCGGCCGGAAAGACTTTTTTCCAGCACATGGTGCCACAGGCGCTGGGGTAGGGCAAAGGGGCAAAACGTGGGCAGTTGTTTCTTGTCGTTGGCCGCTATAAACTGCCGTAAGCGCTCTGTGACATCGGCTTCAGTCATGCCCGTCCAGTTCACTGACAGCGGGAGACGGTAGTCGTGCTCGCTCAGCATGCGCGCAGCATAACTCGACAGGCGAAGGATGCAGTGGCCGCTCATGCCCCAGTGGGTAATGAGCAGGGGACCGCGGGAACGCATCTTCGTGCCGGCAATCATGGCCGTGGCATCTTCCACCACCGTGCCCATCAACTGGTGCAGACTGGTGTCTTCTATATTAAAGGTAAAGAGCGACGGAACGGGTTGCTCGATAGGGTGGGAGAGCCATGTCAGACCGTCTACATGGGGTTGTCCGCCCGTGGTCACACAGATGTAATCGTAGTCGTTAAGTTGGTCTAATGAGTCGACGGAAAGGCCTGTTTTTACCTCAATATGCAGGCGGCGAGCCTCGCTCAGGAAAAGGTTGATGATGCTGTGGCTGTCTTGCGAACGGGGAAACACACAGTGGTCGGACTGCACTGTCAGCATCACACCGCGATGCTCAAACCAGCGGTAGGCATCGCGATGGTCAAACTGCTTGAAAAGACGCTTCAACAGACGGTGTCCGCGAGGATAGACGCTCTGCAGGTCGGTGACCTCTTCAAACGTGTTGGTACAGTTGCAGCGACCGCCACCTGACACCTCCACCTTGCGCAACACACGGGTGCCGCGCTCCAGAATAGTGACCTGCATTTCAGGGCACATCTCCTTCAGGTTGATGGCCAGGAAAAAGCCTGCCGCTCCCCCGCCAATGATTGCCGTCTTCATGTTAGTTCATCTATCACTCTTCACCAGCGCGAAGTGTACCATCAGTGTGCCTCCAGCCAGTTCTGGCCAAAGCCACTGTCGGCAACGAGCGGAACACGCAGGTCGATGGCATGCTGCATCTCTTCTATCACGATGCGCTCCACCTGCTCTTTCTCCTCGGGATAGACCGAGAAATTGAGTTCGTCGTGTACCTGCAGAATCATTTTTGAGCGGATATGCTCTGCTTTGAAGCGCTGGAAAATACGAATCATGGCTACCTTGATAATGTCGGCGGCTGTGCCTTGGATGGGCGCATTGATGGCGTTGCGCTCGGCAAAGCCGCGAACGGTGGCGTTTTGTGAATTGATGTCAGGCAGATAGCGTCGTCGGCCGAATAGGGTGGTGACATAACCCTGCTGGCGGGCCACCTGCTTTGAGTGTTCCATATAGTCGTAGACCTGTGGGAAGGTTTGGAAATAGCCGTCAATCAGCATCTTAGCCTCGTCGCGGGGAATGTCCAGGCGCTCGGCCAAACCAAACACGGTGATACCATAGATGATGCCGAAATTGGCTCGTTTCGACTTGGTTCGCTCATCGCGTGTCACCTCGTCGATAGGTTTTTTATAGATGTTGGCAGCCGTGGCGGCGTGCAGGTCCTTGCCTTCAGTGAACACACGAATCATGTGTTCATCTTCCGACAGGTGGGCCATGACACGCAGTTCTATCTGACTATAGTCGGCCGAGAAGAACAGACAGCCTGGTTCGGGCACAAAGGCTTTGCGTATTTCCTTGCCGTCTTCACCGCGGATGGGTATGTTTTGCAGGTTGGGATCGCTCGATGAAAGGCGCCCCGTGGCTGTGATGGTCTGGTTGAACGAGGTGTGTATGTGGCCGGTGCGCGGGTTGATGAGTTTAGGAAGGGCGTCAATATAGGTGCCTATGAGTTTCTTCAGGCCGCGGTGTTCCAGGATGTCGGCCACAATCTCGTGTTTATGTTTCAGTTGTTGTAGCACTTCTTCGCTCGTAACATATTGACCTGTCTTCGTTTTCTTGGCTTTTTCCACTATCTTCAGCCTGTCGAACAGCACTTCGCCCACTTGTTTTGGCGAGGCAATGTTAAACTGCTGGCCAGCCAGTTCATAGATTCGGGCTTCGAGTTCGCTCATGCGCTGGGTCAGTACCACTGATGTTTCCTTCAGCGATTCGGTGTCAAGGCAAACGCCGTTCATTTCCATTTCAGCAAGAACGGGCATCAGTGGCATCTCTATGTCGTAGAACAATTTTTCGCAATCGTACTTCTTCAGTTCTCCTTCAAGTTTGTTTTTCAGTTGCAACGTGATGTCGGCATCTTCGCAGGCATATTCATATACCTGAGCAGGAGTGAGGTCGCGCATGGATTTCTGCTGCTTGCCCTTGGGGCCAATCAGTTCATCTATGTGCACTGTCTGATAGCCAAGATACACTTCGGCCATGTAGTCCATATTGTGACGGAGTTCGGGTTGAATCAGATAATGGGCTATCATGGTGTCCCATAGTGGTCCGGCAAGGTAAATGTTATAATTCCTTAAAACTTCTAAATCATACTTTAAGTTCTGTCCAATCTTTAGAATGGTCGGGTCTTCGTATAGCGGTTTAAAGATATTAACAATTCGCAACGCTTCTTCACGATTGGCAGAAATTGGCACATAAAAGGCCTGATGTTCCTCGACAGAAAAACTTAAACCCACCAATTCGGCGTCAATGGCACTCGTTGAAGTGGTCTCTGTGTCTAGAACGAAAAATTGTTTTGTAAGAAAAAAGTCACAAAGTTTGACCATTTCTTTCTCATTTTCAATGAGTTGATAGTTGTGAGGGGTGGTTTTAAGGCTCTCAAAACTCGAAAATTTTGCGTCGACTGTACCCTCGGGCGCAAATTCTGCAAAGAGAGAGAGTTCTAAATTATCGGTTTTTGGCTTCTTTTCAGGTTTTTTAAGAATACGGTTCAGCAGTGTCTTAAACTCGAGTTCGGTGAACAGTTGTGTCAATTTTTGTTCGTCAGGCTGCTGAAGTGTGAGTTCTTCCAAATTGAGTTCAATGGGAACATCGGTGCGGATGGTTGCCAAGAAATATGACATGCGGATGTCGTCGACATGTTCTTCCACTTTTTTCTTCAGAGCGCCTTTTAGTTCATTGGTGCGTGATAAGAGTTCGTCCACTGAGTGGAAGTCGCTGATGAGTTTGATGGCGGTCTTCTCACCTACGCCCGGACAGCCAGGGAAGTTGTCGGCCGAGTCGCCCATGAGAGCCAGAAGGTCGATAACCTGGAGTGGGGTAGTGATGTCATACTTGCTGCACACCTCGGCTGGGCCCATCACTTCATAGCCGCCGCCATGGCGCGGACGGTAGATTCTGACTCGCTCGGTGACCAATTGGCCATAGTCTTTGTCGGGTGTAAGCATATAGGTCTGCAGGTTTTCGATGGAATCGGCTTTTTTAGCCAGTGTTCCCACCACATCGTCAGCCTCGAAGCCGTCGACCTGCAATACGGGTATGCGGTAAGCCTCAAGCAGTTCCTTGATGATGGGAACTGCCTTTTTGATGTCTTCCGGTGTGGCCTCGCGCTGGGCTTTGTAGTCAGGAAAACGTTCGCTGCGGAAAGTGGGACCGTGCGGGTCGAATGCCACGCCCAAGTATTTGGGTTGCTCTTTTTCTATGACCTCTTGCAGCGTGTTTACAAATCCAACGATGGCCGATGTGTTGAGGCCTTTTGAATTGATGCGTGGGTTTTTGATAAAGGCATAATACGACCTATAAATGAGGGCGTAGGCATCGAGCAAAAAGAGTTTATCCATATTATTTTTCAATTTTCGTGTAAAATTACTAATTTTTTTTCCAATATCCCGATATTTTCTGTAATTTTGTATCAAAATTTAAAAAATGGACCAGTTATCGCTTATTAAGCAACCTATTGAGCGCGAGTTTTGCGAGTTTACCGACATGTTCAATGCTTCGCTGACACATGGCGATAGGCTTTTGTCTGAGGTATTGAAGCATATTCGTCAGCGTGGCGGCAAGCGTATGCGCCCCATTCTGACATTGCTCATAGCAAAGAACTATGGTGCAGTGACTCCGGTGACCCAGAATGCGGCCATCGGCTTGGAATTGCTGCACACGGCTTCGCTTGTTCACGACGATGTGGTTGATGAGAGCGAGGAGCGCAGGGGACAGGCATCGGTCAATGCCACCTATAATAATAAGACAGCAGTGTTGACGGGCGATTTTATTTTGTCGACGGCATTGCTGCATGTGTCGTATACCAACGACCAGCGTATTGTGGAGAATCTGGCGCAACTGGGACGGACATTGGCCTCTGGTGAGTTGCTACAGTTGTGGAACATCAGCAACAAGGAGATTTCAGAAGATATTTATTATGAGGTGATCAGGCAGAAGACGGCTGTGCTGTTCGAGTCGTGTGCTGCCATTGGAGCCTTGTCGGCAGGTGCCTCTGACGAGGAAGTGGAGCGGGCCACACGCTTTGGTGAGAATCTGGGCATCATGTTTCAGATTCGCGACGATATTTTCGATTATTATGACTCAAAGGAAATTGGCAAGCCAACGGGTAATGACATGGCTGAGGGCAAACTAACGCTGCCCGTGATTTATGCACTGAACCAGAACCCGCAATATGAATCGATGATGAATCTGGCCCGCAAGGTCAAGGCTGGTACGATTAATGCCGATGAAATCGCTGTTTTGGTAGAGTTTACCAAGCAGCAGGGTGGTATAGACTATGCTGAGAAGCGCATGGAGGATTTCCATCGCGAAGCATTGAAATACCTGGACGAGTCGGTCAGCGACAAGGCTATCCGCACATCGCTTACGACATATCTTGACTATGTCATCAAGCGTAATAAATAGAAATAATCTTAGTTTTTTGCACATTTTATATTCATTTTGATGGGCATTTGCAAAAAAATGCCTATCTTTGCCGTGTTTTCCAATAACTATGTCTGGAAGCAAATTACGAATAACCTGTAAGACAGCCACTATTGGCATAGCCTTTTTGTGCGTCTTGATGTGCGGACTAATGTATATTTCATTTCGTCCGGACACGCTCAAGATGTTCCATTTCTTTAAGGTGTTTGGACTGCTCGATTATTTGGAAGATCTGCAGCGTAACCCAAATAATGTGCCTACTTGGATGCTATATAACTTGCCTGACGGGGTATGGCTCTTTGCCTATAGCATTCTGATAGGCTGTATATGGAATTTCAAGATACGCGACTGCTGGATGTTTATTCTTGTCATGCCATTTATTTGTATTCCCCACGAGTTTATGCAGGGCCTTGGCATCATGCACGGCACGTATGATCCTTGGGATGTGCTGGCTTATATACTGGCAATAATGACTGGTTTTATCTATATTTATTCTGTGCATTATTTGGCATTCAAGGATGTGAGTCGCGTGGAACGGCGCCGCACTAGTTCTGGTAAACTGGCGCTGACTATGTTCTGCTTCGTGCTCTTCGTGCTGCTGGCCATCGGTAGCGACGACACCGTGGGCCGTATCAGTGCCGGGACGGGCGAGGTGAATGCCATAGAAGAACTGAGATAACAATAAAAGAGAGTGTGTCAAAAAAACAAAAATCTTCAAAAATCTTTCAAGAATAAGCCATTTGATGACCTTTTTTGTTAGATTTTTGAAGATTTTTGTTTGTTCATGGCATGTCATTGTCTGTTATGACACACCACGTTCTGTATCCAAAAGTCGCTATCTTACTGCGACAAAATGCCTGTTTTTAGAAGAATTTCACTTCCTTGCCTTCCAGTTCGCTCAGCAGGAGGTTGGCCAAACGGCTGGTGCCAAGGCGGAACAGGGTATTATTGAGCCATTTCTCACCCAGCACCTCTTTTACGATGGTGTAGTAAATCAGTGCGTCCATCACGGTGTTGATGCCGCCAGCAGGCTTCAGACCAACCTGAATACCGGTTTCATCGTAGTATTCCTTGATGGCCTGGCACATTACATAGACGGCCTCAGGCGTGGCACTAACCTTTTCCTTGCCAGTAGATGTCTTGATATAGTCGGCACCGCCATACATCGATAGAATCGACGCTTTTTTGATGTTTGACATGGAACCGAGATCGCCGGTTTCCAGAATCACCTTCATGGGTACATCGCCGCAGGCCTGCTTCTGCTGCTCAATCTCGTCGACAACGGTCTCATAGTCGCCGCTGAGGAACTCACCTACATGCATCACGATGTCCACGTTGCCGGCACCGTCGCGTACGGCGAGACCTGTCTCAACGGTCTTCACTTCGATGAGGGCCTGTGAAGATGGGAAAGCACCGCTCACACAGGTCGGAATGACGCCTTCAACTTCGAGCGACTCGCTCACCAACTTGGTGAAACGGGGATAGGTTACCACCGTGGCCACATGGGGCATCTGTGGATATTCATTGTCAAACTTATTCACTTTCTCTACCAGTTGCAGGACGCTTTCGGCCGAATCAACGGTGGTGAGGGTGGTCAACTCAATGCTTCCGAACATGAAGCGTTTCACATCGGCATTGTCGTTTTCGGGCACTTTCTCGGCAATGATCTTCTTCACTGCTTCCTTAACTTCCTCGTCGGTAATGTCGAGGTTGTACTTACCCAATACTTCTTCAATTTTACTCATTTCTGCCATAATTCTTGGATTTAAAGTTAATATATTATTAATATGTTGTTTGTTCTGCTTTCTTATACCAGCAGTTTCTTGTTTTCTATGTGTCTGAGCGCGTCACGTTGGGTCTTTTTAGCAATGTTTTTTTTCAGTTCTGCTGTCAGGTCAACGCCCGTCTGGTTCGCTAGACAGAGTAGCACCCACAGTACATCGGCCATCTCATCTGCCATGGCCTCGCGCCCGTTGTCGGCAGCGCGATGGTCGCTGGCCTTCCACGACTGTTCGCCATATCTCCGTGCCATAATCTTTGCCAGTTCACCCACTTCTTCGGTCAGCACCGTCATGTTGGTGAGTTCGGAGAAATAGCGCACGCCATACTCCTTAATCCACAGGTCTACAGCCTCTTGTGCTTCTTTTATTGTCATCTTAAGTTAAAATGCTCCCATCCAATCTTAAGTTAAAATGCTCCCATCCAATCAGATTAAGAATGCTTTATTTTTATCACTCATTGTTATTCTTTGTTCTTGGTATCCATGCAGATGGTCACAGGCCCGTCGTTCAGAAGTTCTACCTTCATGTCTGCCCCGAATTCACCTGTGCCTACGGGCTTGCCGATAGCCTCCGAGAGCATGCGGCAGAAGGCTTCGTAGAGTGGGATAGAGTGTTCGTGAGAACCTGCGCGAAACCAACTGGGACGATTGCCCTTTTTATATGAGGCATAAAGTGTGAACTGGCTCACTACCAGCACTTCGCCGTCAATATCGAGGATAGAGCGGTTCATCACACCCTCATTGTCGTCAAAGACGCGCAGGTTGGCTATTTTTTTTACCAGCCAGTCTACATCCTCGATTGTGTCTTCGTTGCACACGCCCAGCAGTACCAGAAAACCTTGCTCAATGCTCCGCTTCCTTGTCTCTGCTGTACTGTCGTCGTTGCTGCTTGCAATGCTGACGCTGGCATGGCTCACACGTTGAATCACTGCTCTCATGGCTACAAAGATACGCTATTTTTTTTTAATTACCAAACAATCAATGTCCTAATATTGCGTATTGTCGTGTGTTTTCTTGATTGCAGGTTATTCAGTTCTGTTCTGAAGGGTGGAAATAGGCATGAATAACGCGTGCCTTCGCCTCACCGACCACTTCTTTAAGTGTTTGATAATCAGATAGTTTTATTTGTTTTACACTTTTCAGTCTATGCAAGAGGGCCTCACGCGTCTTTGGGCCAATGCCTTTTATCTCGTCAAGTTCAGAGTGAAGGGCATGTTTTGAGCGCTTGTCACGGTGGAAAGTGATGGCAAACCGGTGTACTTCGTTCTGTAGTTGCGTGAGTATGTGGAAGAGTTCGCTGTCGGTTTTCAAACCGATGGTGCGTGGTGGGAAGCCATACAGCAGTTCGTTGGTTCGATGTCGGTCGTCCTTGGCTAAGCCAGCAATGGGTATGTCGAGGTTCAGTTCGTCCTGTATAACCTCTCGGATTACCTCCATCTGACCTTTTCCTCCATCTGCCACGATAAGGTCGGGTAGGGGTTCCTGCTCCTCTAAAAGCCTGCTGTAGCGGCGGTGAACGACCTCTTTCATCGAGGCATAATCATCAGGTCCTACTACTGTTTTGATATTGTATTTCTTGTAGTCTTTCTTGCTTGGTTTCATACTCTTGAAGACCACACAGGCGGCCACGGCATCCGTACCCGAAATGTTGGAGTTATCGAAGCATTCTATCTGATACGGCATTTTTGGCAGTCCCAGTTTCTCCTGTAGTTCCTTCATCAGACGTACTTGTTTCTGTTCCGGATTCAGTTTCTCGGCCTGCTTTAGTCTGTCGAATTTATACTGCTTTCCATTCATGGCCGAAAGGTCGAGCAGGGCTTTTTTATCGCCACGCTGTGGTATTGTAAATGTAACGCCCTCCAGTTGCATTTCCATGTCAAAAGGAACAATGATTTCTTTGGAATGGCTGTCAAAGCGTTCGCGCATTTCAATGATGCCTAATTGCAGCAGTTCTGCTTCGCTTTCGTCCAGCCGTTTCTTGTATTCAAACGTAAACGACTGATTGATAGCGCCATTTTGTACGTGGAGATAATTGATATAAGCCACTTTTTCGTCGTTCGTTATCGAGAAAACATCGACATCTGTTATAGTATGGCTCACCACTTCACTCTTGCTTACAAAGGAGTCAATTAGTAAGTATTTTCGTTTCACCTCTTCGGCCTCCTCAAATCGTAATTGTTCAGACAGTGATAGCATCTCGTCTTTCAAGTCGCGAAGAATCTGTCGTGTGTTACCTTTCAGTATCTCGCGGGCCTGAGCGATGCTTTTCTGGTAGTCCTCGTACGACTGTTTTGCCGCGCATGGACCATAACAGTTCTTGATGTGATATTCAAGACATACTTGATATTTTCTGCTTTTGATACCTTCTTGGGTCAATAGTTGGCGGCAGGTGCGTGGCTTATATAGTTTTTTTATCAGTTCCAGCACTGCATACATGGTTCCGATGTGTGAGTACGGACCGTAATAGGTGCCCCATTTCTTGTTGATGGTACGCGTTTTGAAAATGCGAGGGTATGGCTCGTTGGTTATACAGATGCTCGGATATGTCTTTCCGTCTTTTAGCAATACGTTGTAGCGGGGGTTATACTTCTTGATAAGCGAGTTCTCCAGCAATAGCGCATCTTCTTCTGTGTTGACAACGGTGTAGGATATGTCGTGGATCTTGGATACAAGCACCTTTGTCTTAAACCTGTCAACCTCGGTATGGAAGTACGACGAAACACGCGACTTTAGGCTTTTTGCCTTGCCAACATAGATGATAGTATGCTCATCGTCGTAGAACTGGTAACTTCCAGGTTTATCTGGCAGTCGTGATACAATTCTTTTTAAATAGGCAATTCTTTGTACGTTTTCCTCTTTCGTCATCTTCTGTATCGTATTAAGACAAGGTTCTTATGATTTGTTTCACGTGAAACAATTGCGTGGCACTTTTATGTGGCACTTTGTATTCGTCGGTCAAATCTCCCTTTTCGGAGGAGGCGGGAAGCGTCAGATTGTTAATAATGTCGTCAAGTCAATACCCTTAAATTTGTCGCGGCCGTGCAAGCCTTCGTCTGTTATCTCGATGATGAAGTTGATGTAAACTTTCTTGGGGTGGAAGTGTTGCACCAGATTGTAGGCGGCTTTGGCCGTGCCCCCAGTGGCGAGCAGGTCGTCGTGAATCAGCACTACGTCATCAGGCTCTATTGAGTCGAGGTGCATCTCGATAGTGTCGACTCCGTATTCTTTGGAAAACGACTCTTTTATTACTGTGGCGGGGAGTTTGCCGGGCTTGCGTGCCAACACTACGCCGCAGCCCAGTCTGCCTGCCAGTGCTGCTGCCATTACGAAGCCGCGACTCTCAATGCCCACTATCTTCGTGATGCCCTTATCCTTGTAGATTTCATAGAGTTCATCGAGCATAATCTGCATACACTGTGCGTTCTTGTAGAGTGTTGTTACATCACGGAAGTTGATTCCTTTCTTTGGGAAGTCTGGGATGCATCTCAGATTTTCCATTAGTACCTTGTTGTTCATAATTAAATGTTTATTTGTGTAATAAATATTGTTTTAGCTACGTTGTTTCACGTGAAACAAAGGTTTCGTTTCATGTGTGAGTGCGCATATTTTAGTTTGCAGCCATCTGTTTATTAGTTTGCTGCTATCTGCCCATTAGTACGAGGAGGACGTTGATATCGCTTGGTGACACGCCGGGAATGCGACTTGCCTGTGCCAGTGTTTCTGGGTTGATGGCTGTGAGTTTCTGCCTACACTCTGTAGACAACGATTGAATGGTGCTATAATCGAAGTGTCCTTTGATGCGGATGTTTTCCAGCCGATGCATTTTTTCGGCCACCTGTCGTTCGCGTTCAATATAGCCTTTGTATTTGATGCGTATTTCTGCCGCCTCTGCAATTTCCTCTTTTCGATTAGGTATACGGTCGATGAATTCGTGGAATCGAGGAACTATCTGCATTAAGTTATTGAAGTTCAACTGCGGTCGTGCAATCAAGTCTTCCAATTTGACGCCAAACTGGAGTGGGGTGGTGCCCAGTTGTTCGAGGGCAGGGTTGATGTCTTTAGCCTTGATGGGGAAAGATCTACAAAATTCCTCGATTTCTTCGATGGCTATTTTCTTTTGCATCCACCAGTCATAGCGGTCTTTTTTTGCCAGGCCTATATTGTAAGAGCGTTCGGTGAGTCGTGCATCGGCATCGTCTTGCCGGAGCAAGATGCGATATTCGGCACGTGAGGTAAACATGCGGTAGGGCTCATCGACCCCCTTGGTGACCAGATCGTCAATCAAGACGCCGATATATGACTCATCGCGATGCATGATGAAAGTTCTGGTTCCATCGCATTTCAATGCTGCGTTGATGCCTGCCACGAGTCCCTGTCCGGCTGCTTCCTCATAGCCAGTAGTACCGTTGACTTGTCCAGCCATAAACAAGCCATCGATTATTTTCGATTCCAACGTATGATTTAATTGTGTCGGGTCAAAGAAATCGTACTCGATGGCATAGCCTGGGCGGTATATTTTTGCATGCTCAAGCCCACTGATGTGATGAAGTGCTGTTATTTGTACATCCATTGGCAGCGATGATGAGAAGCCGTTGAGGTACATCTCGTTGGTGTCAACTCCTTCAGGCTCGAGGAAGAGCAGGTGCTGCTCACGGTCGGGGAAGGTAACGAGTTTGGTTTCTATCGAGGGGCAGTAGCGTGGTCCAATGGATTGTATCTGTCCGTTATAAAGTGGCGAGTCTGCCAGACCAGCGCGTAGGGCTTCGTGAACTTCTGGGTTGGTGTAGCATTCCCAACAGGGCAATTGTGGCAGGGGGGAGTGGGGGCGAGACCCATGGGGCTCATGGGGCCTATGGGACATCTGGGACTCATGGGTGGTGTGGGAGCCCTCGTAGTACGAGAAGCGATAAGGGCGTTGCTCTCCGTCTTGTTGTCGCATCTTACTGAAGTCCACGGTGCGCTTGTCGATGCGTACTGGTGTGCCCGTCTTCATGCGTGCTGAATGTATGCCGTGACGTGTGATGCTTTCTGTAAGATGCTCTGCAGCCGGTTCGGCAATGCGGCCACCCTTAACCATTTTGCGGCCTATGTGCATGAGTCCGTTGAGGAATGTGCCTGCAGTAAGTACCACACAGCGGGCTTTTATTTCTGCGCCCCAGATGGTTTTGACGCCAATGGCGCGAGTTCTGACAGGACAACTGTCGGGCACTGTTTCCGTCAAGAGTTCCTCTACCTGGTCTTGCCAGATGTCGAGGTTGTCGGTTTCGTCGAGTGTGCGCCGCCATTCCCATATGAACTTGCCGCGATCACACTGTGCGCGGGGGCTCCATACGGCAGGTCCTTTGCCCACGTTCAGCATGCGGAACTGTATGGCGGTGGCATCGGTTACATGTGCCATCTGACCACCCAGAGCGTCGATTTCCCGCACTATCTGCCCTTTGGCAATGCCTCCGACGGCGGGGTTGCACGACATCTGTGCAATCTTGTTCATGTCCATGGTGATGAGCAGTGTTTTTGCTCCCATGTTGGCTGCCGCGCAGGCCGCTTCGCATCCGGCATGTCCGCCGCCAATAATAATCACATCGTATTTCAGGGTCATGAGTATTGTACTTTCTTTGATGTTGCAAATTTACAACAAATCTAAGATAACGCAAAGAAAAACTTGTTTTTTGTTGTGAATAGTTATGGTGGTTCGGTGATTTAAAAAAAATAATGCAACAAAAATCACATTTCTGTTCAAAAGTGTTTGAAATCTCATATTTTTATAGTAATTTTGTGGCCTCATTGTGCGCATGCGTACTTACTTTTTATGATTTATTCAGCCCGCGACGGGTTGACAGTTAAGCAGACAATAATCTTAAATACAATATTAATTTATTAATTTTCAATCATTTATGTGGTTATTTAATTCATCAATCGGTAGGAAAGTTGTAATGTCGGTCACAGGCATTTCGCTCATCCTGTTCTTGACATTTCACTGTGCAATGAACATGGTGGCCCTGTTCGATGGCGACGCTTACAACACTATTTGCAAACTGCTGGGTGCCAACTGGTACGCCGTGGTTGCTTCGTTGGGTCTGGCCGGTCTGGCCGTTGCACACATTGTGTATGCCTTCATTTTGACGGCTCAGAACCGCAAGGCCCGTGGCGACAACCGCTACGAGGTGGCAACGACGGTGAACGCCGGCAAGGTGGAGTGGGCATCGAAGAACATGCTCGTTCTTGGCATCATTGTTGTGCTGGGCCTTATTATGCACCTGTACAACTTCTGGTACAAGATGATGTTTGCCGAACTGATTCACACCACCATGGGTCATGAGGCTTGGAATGGCTATGCCTTCATCGGCGACACCTTCTCCCAGACCCTCTATGTAGTGCTCTACCTTGTGTGGCTCGTGGCTCTGTGGTTCCACCTGACCCACGGTTTCTGGTCAGCCATGCAGACGCTGGGCATCAACGGCAAGAAGTGGTTCTGCCGCTGGAAGGTGGTAGGTTACATCTACACCACCGTGCTCATGCTTGGCTTCGTGGCAGTTGTCCTTCTGACCTATTGCAAGCACGTTTTCTGCTGCGCAGGCTGCTAAACAATTGTAAATTGTAAATCGTCAAATTGTAAATTATCATGGCAAAAGTAATTGATTCTAAGATTCCCGCAGGTC